>NZ_UWOA01000034.1:0-50997 GCF_900604305.1 Mycobacterium sp. P7213 | reverse complement strand
CGGTGATCGCGCTGGCGCTGGCCGGGTTGATCGGGGCCGAACTGATCGCCCGCCGTATCGGCGACAGCAAGGTGGCCAAGGCGACCGAGTGCGTGGTGAACGACAAGGCCAGTGCCTCGTTCGGGGTGACGCCACCGTTCCTGTGGCAGCACATCACCGGCAACTACACCAACATCTCCATCCACACCGCGGGCAACCAGGTCAAAGACGCCAAACAGATGACGGCCGACCTGAGCATCTCCGATGTCGATCTGCACGGCACCGGCGACTCGCGTGGCACTATCGGTTCGCTGCAGGCGACGCTGACCTGGCCGTCAGCCGGGATCAAAGAGACCGTTCAGAACATGGTGCCGATTCTGGGCAACCTGGTCTCAGACCTCAAGACCAATGCGCAGGACGGCACCGTCGAACTGCGCGGTGCGTTCGGTCTGGCCACCGTTGTGGTCAAGCCCGCAGTCGTCAACGGGGGCCTGTCCCTGCAGGTGCAGAAGCTGACCGGCCTGGGCACTCTGACCCTGCCGCGAGAGTCCCTGCAGCCCGAGTTGGACCGGTTCGCCTCGGAGTTGACCAAGCGTTATCCGCTCGGTCTGCGCGCCGACAGCATCGAGGTCACCGATACCGGTGTGGTGGCGCGGTTCTCCACCAGCAACGCCTCCATTCCACGGTCGGATGACCCCTGCTTCGCTCATCTGTAACCTTGCACAATGAGCGCACCCGGACCCACCCATCGGTTTTCCGGCCTGCCGGCGATCATGCTGGCCCTGACCGCGGTGCTCGCAATAGCACTGGTCGGGATGCTCGGCGGTGAGCTTTACGCGCGCCACCGGGCGAACACCTTGGTCGCCGAAGCCGTCAAATGCGAGGCGCAGGACAGTGCCACCGTGTCCTTCGGGACCACTCCCCCGGTACTGGCGCAGTACTTCAACGATGAGTACTCCCACATCTCGGTCAAGACCGCGGGCAATCAGATCCGGCAGGCCAAGGGCATGCGCCTCGATCTGGACATCCGCAACGTCCGGCTGAACCAGGACGCTGGTGCCTCGGACTCCAAGGGCACTATCGGGTCACTGGACGGCACCATCACCTGGCCGGCCGAGGGCATCAAGGAGTCCATCCAAGAAGTCGTCCCGGTGATCGGCAGCATCGTCACCGGCAGTGTCACCGCCGATCCCGACGCCGGCACCGTGCAGCTCAAGGGCCTGCTCAACAAGGCGACGGTCAAACCGCAGCTGGTGAACAACGGGTTGTCGCTGCAGGTGACCGAGCTGGAACTGCTGGGCCGTGATCTGGACCGCGACAGTGTGCAGCGCAATCTCGACGAGCTCACCGCGAAGGTGACCGACGACCTTCCGCTGGGCATCCACCTCGACAGTGTGGAAGTCACCGATTCCGGTGTGGTGGTTAAGTTCTCAACCCAGAATGCCGCCATCCAGCAGGGGACCTCGTCGAGTCACTGCTTCGACTCGCTGTAAGGCGTCAGACCCGGACCAGCCGGAAGTACCCGTACAGATAAGCGGCCGGGTGTGCCGCTCCCGACACCCCAGCGGGGTTGAACCCGGCGACCAGGATCAGGTCGTCGTTGAACCAACCCCGAAGCCCGCCGCTGTGTCCGTACACGCTGTATTCGACGGCGAAGTCGCTCGAGAAGCCGTCCGCCGTCAGCTCATAGCCGGAGGGCGCGAGGCAGGGCCCAACGAAGTGCCGCAACGCATCCCAGACCAGCGGGGCACCGGAAGCGAGAAACCGCTCCTCAGCGACCCGGTAGCCGGGTTGTATGCCGTCGGCGAATTGCCGTAGCTGCTGCTCGGCTCCGGCGTGATCGGGCACCGACGTGACGGGGACATCAGTGCTCTGGGCATACGCCCGAATGTCCCCCAGCGCGGGTGGTGCAGCGCTTCGGTATTGCCAGAAGACATATCCGGCAAGGGCTATGACGAGCCCCATCACCACTGCTGCGCTTATTGCCATCGCCTTGCTTGCCTTCATCCGAGTGAACCGATGTTGACGCCCGACATCGGATGCGTGCCGAGGGGGCCGGGCAGCCCGGACCCGATAAGGTCGCCGAGCCGAACGGTGACCAGCGCATCGGGGGTGTCGATCGGCGTGCCGGTATTGTTCTCCCAGGGATTGCGCAGCGTCACCATGGCGTCACTGCCGGTACCGCTGATGCCTTCGACCACATACACATGACTTTGCGTCAAGGGTGCTCCTTCCGGAGAAGTTGAGATCGTCACCGGCTGATGATTGGTCAGGGCCCCGGAAATCGCTTGGTCGATATGCTGATTGGTGAACCAGACGCTCTGCGGGTTGATCACGGTGCCGCGATTGCCGGTCAGCGCCTCCATCGCGTCCTTGGCATAGCCGCCCTGCCCGATCCCCACTTCGTTGCCAAGGGCATCGGCGAGATCCGTTCCCGGGTATTTGAGTTTCGCGTACGCCGACTCCAGCACCGCCGGCCACAGCGCGGCGTCGGGGCGGCCATTGTCGAGCCAACTTGCGCCGTTGTGTTTGATGTCGGTGTCGATGTCGTCCTGCGTGACGTCCACGTGTTTCCACGCATGCCCGTCCCAGAGGGTGACATCGAAATTGCCTGTGCCGTCGTCGAAATGAATGCGATCTTTGATCCACTGCGGGTTGGCGTTGGCGATGGCCCCCATGGTGGCATCCAGATAGCAGTCCCCGACGCTGTCCTGTTTCACGTCTGCGGCGGTCGGATCATGCGGGTAGAGATCGTTGTCGGTCCACCGGCGCTCGCCGGCGCCCGCGCCGATCGCGGGAGACAGGGGCGCGCCGACGCCCATCGGATACCGCAGCGACTGCAGCATCCCCGTCCTGCTGGTGCTGTCAGTGGAGACCTCGCCGACCACCCGGTGGATCCCCCTGGCCTTGGCGGCAAGGAACGCCTGGAACTGCCGAGCGCCGGCCGGGGTGTCGAGGCCGAGCAGGCCTTGCCGGGCAACGACGTCGCTGATCTCGCCCTCAATGGCATCAAGGCGCCCGCGGCCCCACGCCACCTTTCGACATGCCCCCCGCAGCGCCTCGGCGAACGCGCGGTCCACCTCGGCGGCCGTCGCGAGGCGCTGCACCAAATCCTGCTCGCGCGCACGCGCGGCGTCGGCGAATGCACCACGCACATCGGGCATAGCCGCAAAGGCTATCGGCGGTCTGCGGACTTGGGTAGTCACCCAGGCGGGCTACCCCAATCCGTCGAGCACCCCGCGGGTGCCGGACAGCCCCAATCGCGTCGCTCCTGCCTCGAGCATGGCCAGCGCATCCTCCGCACTGCGGATACCGCCGCTGGCTTTGACTCCCAGCCGGCCATCGACCGTGGCGGCCATCAGCGCCACCGCGTGCACACTCGCGCCGCCGGATGGGTGAAATCCGGTGGAGGTCTTGACGAAGTCGGCGCCGGCATCTTCAGCGGCCCGGCAGACAGCGATCAGGGCGGCGTCGCCGGCGAACTCCAGCAGCGCGGCGGATTCGACGATCACCTTGAGCACCACCTGGGGTACCGCGGCCCGCACGGTGGCGATGTCGGCGCCCACCGCGGCGAAATCACCGGCCAGTGCCGCGCCGACGTCGATGACCATGTCGATCTCGGCCGCCCCGTCGGCGGCGGCCAGTGCCGCCTCCTGTGCTTTGACCACCGACAGATGCTTGCCGGACGGGAAGCCCGCGACCGCCGCGATCGGGACGCCGGAGGGGTTGGCCTCAGCCGCAATCGCCACCATCGACGGCGATACGCACACCGCGGCCACACCGAGTTCGGCGGCTTCGGCGACGACGGCCACCACCTGCTGCGCGGTGGCTTCAGGTTTGAGCAGCGTGTGATCGACCAGTCGCGCCACCTGGTCACGGCCCCAGCGGCCGGCGGCAGTCACGGACATCAGAAGGCCTCCTCGGCGGCGCCGGGATTGCACCCGGATTCGAGCATGGTCACGCCGTCGACGACGGGGCGCCACGGCTCAAGGTTCCAGCTGGTCTTGCCGGGTCGGGCGAACTCGGCGTAGCTCCAGTGGCAGAGGAATTGGTCGCGCATGCCGGGCGTATCGGCCTCGGGGGTGCTGGCGAGCACCTCGCGCCAAGCCTGTTCCCCCGCCCCGTCGGTGTCGAGCCGCAGCGCCGCCGCCCGCGCGGAGGGGGTCGGGTACACCCGCAGACTCGACTGGCCGTCGTAGCTGACCCACTCGGTGTGGTCGACATAGCCGGACAACGTGGTGTCAGCGGTGGCCGGCGCCGCGCCCAACACCGCGGCTGTGGCACCCGAGGCCGCAAGGACGAACGCACGCAGCATGGGGCTAGCGGGACTTGCCTTGGACCTCAAGGAGTCGGGGCCGCACGTCCACCAGGTAGACCCCTGCCGCGCAGGCCGCGATCGCCATCCCCATCACCTGCAACAGCAATGCCAGCAGCCCGCACACCCCGAGGATCACCAGCCAGACCGGCTTGGTGAGCTTGTCAGCGGCGGGGTAGGCGTCGGAGCGTTGCATCGCGGCGTGCACAAAGGCGTACACCGACGTCGCGAAGACAGCTATCTGCAAAACGCCAAGGACGGTACCCACCAGGTTCGCAGCGATCACGCTGCAAGCCTAGGCGGGCACCGTCCCGGGCGTCGAACTGCGACTACTTCTGGGTGACCTTCTTGGCCGGAGCCTTCTTGGCGGCGGCCTTCTTGGCCGGAGCCTTCTTGGCAGCCGGAGCAGCCTTCTTGGCAGCCGGAGCCTTCTTGGCGGGGGCCGGCGCCGGCTCGTCCTTCTTGGGCAGCTCGATGCCGACCAGCTTGGCGGCGCGCTCGCCGACCTCACGGGTCTGCGACGCGACGTTGCCCAGCACCTCCTGGGTCAACTCGACGGCCTGGTCGACATAGCCCTCCACCTGCGCCGAGGCGTCGTCCAGACCGGACTGGCTGCGCAGCCGCACCAGGGCGGCCTCACCGCGCGCCACCAGGTCGTTGTACCGCTCGCTGGCCGCCTCCACGTAGCCCTCGGCGGCCTTGCGCAGCTCCTCGCTGGTGAAGCGCTCCCGCAGCTCGGCGAGCTGCTCGGGCAGTTCCTCCTGCAGCTTGTTCAGGCGAGCGCGGCTCTCCTCAACCCGGGTGCTGGCGTCCTCGCGCGCTTCGCCGGCGCGATCGCGCAGGTTGGCGACGAGGTCGTTCACGGTGGCCAGCGCCAGGTCGGCGGCGCCGAGCGCGGCGAGCAGCGGGGCCTTCAGTTCATCGATGGTCGGGTTCTCGGCCATGTCGGGTTCCTTTCAGGTTGAAATCGTGCGTAGGTAATTCGGTCAGGAGAACGACAGAGGATCAGTCAGGTGGCATCTCCTCACCGTCGGCTTCGTTCTGCTGGACGAAAGACGTGTAGATGTCGAGCAGAACCTGCTTTTGCCGTTCCGTGATCGCTGCATCGGCAATTACGGCGTCACGGACCTCGCTCTTCACGCTCGGCTCCAAAATTCCCGCCCGGATGTAGAGCACCTCGGCGGAAACCCTGAGGGCCTTGGCGATCTGGTTGAGGACGTCAGCGGAAGGTTTACGCAGTCCACGTTCGATCTGACTCAGATACGGGTTGCTGACGCCGGCCTTGTCGGCCAGCTGACGCATGGACACCTGCGCGGCTTCGCGCTGGGACCGGATGAAGCTACCGATATCCGCCGCTGCCGTGGAGACCACCGCGGCGAGCTTGTCATCCTGCGACACCGGTGACCCCTTTCGTGGACTTGCGATTGCTGGCACGTGCCACGATACGGCCTAGTGCTAACTTTTGCAAGCACTTGCTAGCGCAGGTCAGAACATAAGTTGAGCTATGGCGTAGATCGCCAGGCCGGCCAGCGAGCCGACTACCGTGCCGTTGATCCGGATGAACTGCAAGTCACGCCCGACGTGCAGTTCGATTCGCCGGCTCGCTTCGGCGGCATCCCAGCGCTCGATGGTCTCGGTGATGATTGCGGTGATCTCCACCCCGTAGCGACCCACCAGATGCTGGGCTCCCCGCACGATCCAGTTGTCGACCTTGTCGCGCAGTTCGGCCTTGTCACGCAACGATTCTCCGACCTGGACCACGGTCGCGGCCACCCGCGTCCGCAGCGCGCTGGACGGGTCGTCGACGCCTTCGAGCACCAGTCGCTTGAGCGTCCGCCAGGCCGTCTCCGCAGCCTTGGCGACTTCCTCGCGGGCCATCAGCTGCTCTTTGACCGCGTCGGCCTTCGCGATGGTCGCTTGGTCGTGCTGCAGATCATCGGCGAATTCGAACAGGAATCGGGTCGCGCTGCGCCGCAGTTCGTGATCAGGATTACGTCGCACCTTGTCGGTGAAATCCATCAGTTCACGGTGGATGCGGTCGCCGACCAGGTGGTCGACGAATCGCGGCGACCAGGTCGGCGAGTCACGCTCGACGACCCGCTGGATGACTTCGCCGGCATTGAGCGACCACTGGAAGGCCCGGTCGGCCAACAGCTGGATCAGCGCCTCCTGCCGGTTCTCTGCCAGCAGGGAACCCAGCACCCGGCCGACCGGCGGGCCCCAGTGCGGCTCGGCGATGCGTTGCACGATCATCCGGTCGATCAAATCCTGGACATCGTCGTCGCGCAGCATCTCGATCAGGACCCGCAGCACGGTCGAGGTTTCGGCGGCCACCCGCTCGGCATGCGTCGGCTCCGACAGCCATTTGCCCACCCGGCCGGCGATCTGCGCGTCGCGCAGCTTGGTCTCGATCACCGGCGGTGACAGGAAGTTCTCCCGCACGAAAGTGCCCAGCCCCTCCCCGAGCTGGTCTTTCTTGCGCTTGATGATCGCGGTGTGCGGGATGGGTATTCCCAGCGGATGCTTGAACAGTGCGGTGACCGCAAACCAGTCCGCAAGCGCGCCGACCATGCCGGCCTCGGCGGCGGCGCCGACGTAACCCACCCAGAGGGGAGCTGTACCGCCAGCCTGCGCCCACCGACACAGCAGGAAGACCACAGTGGCGCCGAGCAGGAAGCTCAGCGCCACCACTTTCATCCGGCGCAGATCACGCAATCGGACCGCGTCCGCGTCCGGATCAGCGCCCGCGAACGACTCCGCCAACGACTGCACGGTTCGCGCGGCGCCCGGCCAACTCGACTGGTTCTCTGGATGCACCACACCACCATCATCCGCCAACTACGCGGCTGGGCATATGCGGCAGTTTCAACTTCGCCTCACCTCCGGCGAGCCTCGCCAAACCGCCGGGTATATGCGGCAGCTCCAGGTTCGCCTCGCCTCCGGCGAGCCTCGCCAAACCGCCGGTAACTGTTACCGGACCACAGAGTTTGCTGCACCAGCCCGTATTATCTATTGCGTCTAGGGAATGGGAATCCGCGATAGTGGCAGAGCAGCTCCAAGCCGGCACCGCCAAGACAGACGGTCGTAAGCGGCGTTGGCACCAGCACAAGGTCGACCGCCGCAACGACCTCATCGACGGAACGATCGAGGCGATCCGGCGCCGCGGCCGCTATGTGAGCATGGACGAGATCGCCGCAGAGATCGGCGTGTCCAAGACGGTCCTGTACCGGTATTTCGTCGACAAGAACGACCTCACCACCGCGGTGATGATGCGCTTCGCGCAGACCACCTTGATCCCGAACATGGCGTCGGCGTTGTCGGCGAACCTGGACGGATTCGACCTGGTTCGCGAGATCATCCGGGTATACGTGCAGACCGTCGCCAACGAACCCGAGCCCTACCGGTTCGTGATGGCCAACAGCTCGGCCAGCAAGAGCAAGGTGATCGCCGACTCCGAGCGCATCATCGCCAGGATGCTCGCGGTAATGCTGCGCCGCCGCATGAACGCGGTCGGGATGGACACCCGCGGGGTGGAGCCGTGGGCGTACATGACCGTCGGCGGAGTGCAGCTGGCCACTCACTCGTGGCTGCTGGACCCGCGGATGAGCGCCGACGACCTGATCGACTACCTGACGATGATGACCTGGAACGCGCTGTGCGGGATCGTCGAGGTGGGCGGATCGCTGGAAAAGTTCAACGCCGGGCCGCACCCGTCACCGATATTGCCGTGGCGGCGGGCGGCCAGCGTGCAGGCGCGCACCGCCGACGCATCGGCGCGGTCCGCGCACTGACCTGGCCTCCCCCATCGGACACTGCCGATTACCAGGGAAATCCCTGTATCTCTCGACGGCGCAATCTCCTACCGTCGCAAACGGGACGTCAGAACCGACCTGTTGTGACGCGCAGTCCCATCGACGGAAGGCAGGTGCCTCACCATGGCCACAACGGGCTACCGGCAGGCCGCCAAGACGTTCGTGTCGGCGCTGATCGCTGCCGGAGCATTCCTCAGCGGTGCGTCACTGGCCGGCGCGGACGACCCGGATCAGCCKGGCGGGCAAGGGCAGGACGCCTGCGCAAGCGGCGACCAAAGCCAGCAACCGCAGGATCCGCAGGCATGCGGTGCCGGTATCGCCAATCGCGCCATTGGCGAGGCGCAGAAAGCCGCCGACCAGGCAGCGCGCGCCGCCGGCCAGAACGGTCAGAACACCCCGCCCGGGGACCGTCCGCCGCAGGACCTGATCACCAGCACGAAGTGCGTCGTCTTCAACGGGGCCCCAACCCTGATACCGCCGGAGGGCTTGTCCCGCACCGCAACGCCGTTCGACTCTCCCATGGAGGGCAAGCCGTGCTGGTTCGTCTTCGGCGTGACCCCCACGCACTAGCGGATCAGTAGGTGTAGAAGCCCCGGCCGGACTTCTTGCCCAGCTGGCCGGCCTCGACCATGCGCAGCAGCAGCGGCGGCGCGGCGTAGAGCGGCTCCTTGAACTCCTCGTACATCTTGTCCGCGATCAGCTTCAGCGTGTCCAGGCCGACCAGGTCGGACAGCCGCAGCGGGCCCATCGGGTGCGACAGGCCGGCGACGATCGCCTTGTCGATGTCCTCGACGGTGGCAAAACCCGACTCGAGCATGCGCACCGCCGACAGCAGGTAGGGCACCAGCAGGGCGTTCACCACGAAGCCGGAGCGGTCCGAGCAGCGCACCACCTGTTTGCCCAGAACCGCACTGGCGAAGTCCTCGGTGCGGTCCGCGGCGGCGGGGTCGGTGACCAGCGTGCTGACCAGCTCGACCAGCGGCAGCACCGGAACCGGGTTGAAGAAGTGCAGGCCCAACACCCGCTGCGGGTTCTGCGTGGCAGCGGCGATCTTCATGATCGGGATGGACGAGGTGTTCGACGCGAGCACGGCGTCGGGGTCGGTGATCACCCGGTCCAGCTCGGCGAAGATCTTCGACTTGACCGTGTCGTCTTCGATGACGGCCTCGATGACCAGCTGACGGTCCGCCAAGTCACCGAGGTCGGTGGTGAAGGTCAGGTTGCCGACGGCGTCATCGCGCTCACGCTCGGTGATCTTGCCGGCGCTCACGCCGCGCTCCAGCGACTTGACGATTCGGTTGCGGCCCGCGGTGACCAGTGCGTCGGTGGTCTCGAAGATCTTCACCTCGACGCCGGCACGCGCCGACACCTCGGCGATTCCGGCGCCCATCTGCCCGGCTCCGATAACACCTACACGTTGGATCGACACGATCTCCCTTTCAGTCAACAGCAGCAACAGGCCCCGCCCAGGCTGGCTGGACGGGGCCTGCGCTGTCAACTCCCCCGCGGTGCAATCCGACTTCCACCGCGGGAAATCTCTTCCCCGGCGCGAGCGTGCGTGTCTGTACGTCGACACGCCGTGTCAGGGCGTACAGCTGCGCACGCTCGCGGCAAGTAAGTGGCCTAGTGGAACTGGCCCTCTTCAGTGGAACCGGCCAGCGCCGTGGTCGACGAGGTCGGGTCCACGGTGGTGGCGATCCGGTCGAAGTAGCCGGCACCGACCTCGCGCTGGTGCTTGGTCGCGGTGTAGCCGCGCTCCTCGGCGGCGAACTCGCGCTCCTGCAACTCGACATAGGCGCTCATCTGCTTGCGGGCGTAGCCGTGGGCCAGATCGAACATCGAGTAGTTCAGGGCGTGGAAGCCGGCCAGCGTGATGAACTGGAACTTGAAGCCCATGGCGCCCAGCTCGTTCTGGAACTTCGCGATGGTCGCGTCGTCCAGGTGCTGCTTCCAGTTGAACGACGGCGAGCAGTTGTAGGCCAGCATCTGGTCCGGGAACTCCGACTTGACGCCCTCAGCGAACTTGCGGGCCAGCTCCAGGTCCGGGGTACCGGTCTCCATCCAGATCAGGTCGGCGTAGGGCGCGTAGGCCTTGGCACGCGCGATGCACGGCTCCAGACCGTTCTTGGTGTAGTAGAAGCCCTCCGCGGTCCGCTCACCGGTGATGAACGGCCGGTCGCGCTCGTCGACGTCGGAGGTGATCAGCGTGGCGGCCTCGGCGTCGGTCCGGGCGATCACCACGGTCGGCACGTCGGCGACGTCAGCGGCCAGACGAGCCGAGGTCAGGGTGCGGATGTGCTGCTGGGTGGGGATCAGCACCTTGCCGCCGAGGTGGCCACACTTCTTCTCCGAGGCCAGCTGGTCCTCCCAGTGCGAACCCGCGACACCGGCGGCGATCATCGCCTTCTGCAGCTCGTAGACATTGAGCGCGCCACCGAAGCCGGCCTCGCCGTCGGCCACGATCGGGGCCAGCCAGTTGTCCACCGAGGTGTCGCCCTCGACCTTGGCGATCTCGTCGGCACGCAGCAGCGCGTTGTTGATCCGGCGCACCACCTGCGGCACCGAGTTGGCGGGGTAGAGGCTCTGGTCGGGGTAGGTGTGGCCGGACAGGTTGGCGTCCCCGGCGACCTGCCACCCGGACAGGTAGATGGCCTTCAGGCCGGCCCGAACCTGCTGGACGGCCATGTTGCCGGTCAGCGCGCCCAGGGCGTTGATGTAGTCCAGGTCGTGCAGCTGCTCCCACAGCACCTCGGCGCCACGACGGGCCAGGGTGTGCTCCTCGACGACATGGCCCTGGAGCGCGACGACATCCTCCGCGGAGTAGGTGCGGGTGACACCCTTCCACCGCGGGTTGTGGTCCCAGTCGTGCTGGATCTGCTCGGGGCTCTTCGGCGTGCCAACGGTCGACATAGGATGTGCTCCTTTGCGTTCTCGATCGGTCGGGGTCGCCGGAGCCGAGAATTGCTTCTCGGCTTTGCTAACACCCCGATCAATTCACTGGTGTGTTAACGCGACCTTGGCACAGGACATCTGCCCTGGTCCAGCCGTTTCCCTTGCCAATTTCCGCCATGCATCACGGCCAAATTGCAAAGTTTGCGAAGAACCATCGGGAAAGCCCGTCACGAAATCCGCCGGAAAGCTACCGGCCGGTAACATATCCGCACAGGTCAACGCCCGTTTTAGCAGTACGCCCGTACTGACTAGAACGTGTTACAGCGGGAAGATCGCGGCGAGGGCCTTGACCTCTTCGCCCACCAGGTATGTGAGCGTTCTAACAGTGCGATCGGCCAGTCCGGGGCCGAACTGATCGGTCGATCCGGCCGGGTGGACATGGGAGACGATCTCTAGTTTGTCCCCCAGGGCGACCGGCGCCTCGTGTTCCAGGTTGACCCGCAGCGGCGCCGCGAGCAGTTCGGGATAGCTCGACAGGTAGTCCTCGACCACGCTCCAGTACACCGAGTTGTTCATGTGGTCGAACAGGTCGATGTCGGTGAACCGGATCGGGTACTCGTGGATCTCGTCCGCGTCCTCCCGACCCCCGGCCTTCAAGTAGGCCTTCCAGCGCAACCGATCGACGGTGGTGGTGCGCTTGAGCCCAGCCAGGAAGTCCTCGGAGATCCGCGCCGGCCCCTGCGTCTCACGGTTGATGTTGATCCAGAACGCCTCGGATTCGATCAGCCCGCCCTTGCGGCCATCGATGCGGACCCGCATCTCACACCAGCGGTTGGAGGTGCCCGAACACCACCGGCGCATCCGCAGCATGTCCTGGAACTCGATCGGACGAATCAGGTCCATCATGGTGCGCCGAACGATCCACAGCGGGTGCGTCTCCTGATATCCGCCCTCGCGCAGCTGATCCTGGCCGATGTCCTGGATGTGGCGGGCAGCCGCGTCCATCCGCAGGCGGCCCAGCCGGTCGATGTCGGCGACCCGCAGCGGCCACTGCCGGTCGAACACGTCGGGATGTGGGTCCGGCACCGGCATCAAAACCTTGGCCAGGCCGGTCGGCTCCTGCGTCTGCTGCATCGGTGCTCCCGTGGTCTTCCCTGAGCGGATCATGCCATGCCAACAATGCGAATGCGGCCTTCACAGCAGGTAGGGTCGATCAGGTGGCCAAGACGTATGTCGGCGCCCGGGTGCGCCAGCTGCGCAGCGAACGCGGGTTCAGTCAGGCTGCATTGGCCCAGATGCTGGAGATCTCCCCGAGCTACCTCAACCAGATCGAACATGACGTTCGTCCGCTGACCGTCGCGGTGCTGCTGCGGATCGCCGAGGTCTTCGGGGTGGACGCCAGCTTCTTCGCCTCCCAGGACGACACCCGGCTGGTCGCCGAGTTGCGCGAGGTCGCCATGGACCGCGATCTCGACATCGACGTGGACCTGGCCGAGGTGGCCGAATTGGTCAGCGCCCACCCCAAATTGGCCCATGCGATGGTCAACCTGCACCGCCGCTACCGCATCACGACGGCCCAACTCGCCGCGGCCACCGAGGAGCGCTTCTCCGACGGCAGCGGCACCGGCGCGATCACCATGCCGCACGAGGAGGTCCGCGACTACTTCTACCAACGCCAGAACTACCTGCACGAACTCGACACCGCCGCCGAAGATCTGGCCACCCGGATGCGCAGGCACCAGGGCGAATTGGCCGTCGAGCTGGCCAATCGACTCACCGAGGTGCACGGAGTGCACATCAACCGCCGCATTGATCTGGGCGAGACGGTGCTGCACCGCTACGACGCCGAAACCCGCACTCTGGACATCTCCAACCATCTGTCCTGGGGACAGCGCGTCTTCAAGATGGCCGCCGAGCTGGCCTACCTGGAATTCGACGACCAGATCTCGGCCATGGTCGAAGAGGGAAAGTTCACCTCAAAGGATTCCCGCACTCTGGCCCGGCTCGGGTTGGCCAACTATTTCGCGGCGGCGATCGTGTTGCCCTACGGGCAGTTCCACGACAGCGCCGAGACGTTCCGCTACGACATCGAACGGCTGTCGGCCTTCTACCGAGTCAGCTACGAGACCATCGCCCACCGGCTGTCCACCCTGCAGCGGCCGTCGATGCGGGGCGTGCCGTTCTCCTTCGTCCGGGTCGATCGGGCCGGCAACATGTCAAAACGGCAGTCAGCCACCGGTTTTCACTTCTCCTCCAGTGGCGGCACCTGCCCGCTGTGGAACGTCTACGAGACATTCGGCAACCCGGGAAAGATCCTGGTGCAGATCGCCGAGATGCCCGACGGCCGCAAGTACATGTGGGTGGCGCGCACCGTCGAACGCCGTGCCTCCCGCTGGGGCCAGCCGGACAAGACGTTCGCGATCGGGCTCGGTTGCGAACTGCGCCACGCCCACCGACTGGTCTACTCCGAAGGCCTGGACCTGGCGGCCGGCCATGATGTGCCGGCCACACCGATCGGAGTGGGTTGCCGGGTCTGCGATCACGACAACTGCCCGCAGCGGGCCTTCCCCGCGCTGGGCCGTGACCTGGATCTCAACGAACATCGCAGCAGTGTCTCGCCGTATCTGGTAAAGCAACAGCGGTGACTTCTCGTATCCCCGAATCTCCCGGCCTGCGCGACCTCGGTCTCGCCAACTGGCTGGTCTGCAAGGTCATCGCCCTACGCCAGCACGTCCCCCGGGCGCACCTGTTCACCACCCTCGGCCAGCACAAGCGGCTGATGTGGGCCTGGCTGCCGTTCGGCGGCGTGCTCATGCGGGGCGGCAAGTTCTCGGCCCGCGACACCGAGTTGGTGATCCTGCGGGTCGGGCACCTGCGCGACAGCCAGTACGAACTGCAACACCATCGCCGGATGGCCCGCGCGGTCGGTATCGACGACGCCACCCAGACGCGGATCTTCGAAGGCCCCAGCGCCGACGGGCTCACCGACCGGCAGCGGGCATTGCTGACCGGGGTCGATGAACTGGTTCAGACCCGCACCCTCTCCGATGCCACCTGGGCACAGCTGGCCGAACACCTGGACCGCCCCCGGCTGATCGAATTCGTCATGCTGACCAGCCAATACGACGCACTGGCCGCCACCTTGAGCGCACTGCGGGTGCCGCTGGACTTCGATGAGTAGTCCTGCGTGACGGCTACCGTGAGCCACGACCTGGCCGTCGCCGGGGGCGGGGTGCTGCTGATCGCTGCGGTCCTGATCGTGGTGGGACGCGCACTGGCACGACGCGGGGCCAGCCCTTTGGTCACCCGCAAGATCCCGCACGCGCTGTGCGGGTTGTTCGCCGCCCTGGCGGCCTTCCAGCTCTCGCATGGGGTGGTGGTTGCCGGGGTGCTGGCGACGGCGACGGTGGCCTTGACGGTCATCGTGGAGCGCGGTCTGATCCCGGTTCCCGGCGTGTTCGACGGCACCCGGTCGCGCGACTATGGACTGGTGGGCTTCGCCGCCGGGGCGTTGGTCGCGGTGCTGGCGTTCTGGCCGGACCGGGTCGCCATCGCCGCGGGTGTGGTGGTGCTCGGGCTGGCCGACGCCGGTGCGGCGCTGATCGGGGACCGCTACGGCAGACACCGGGTCGAAGCCGGTGGCGGGGTGCGCTCGCTGGAGGGGTCGGTGGCCTTCGTGGCCATCGCGTTCGCCGTGTCCTGGGTGTTCTGCCGGGTCGGTCTTGAACTGAATACGTTTATGGCGGTGTCGGTTTCGCTGTTCGTCGCGATGACCACCGCCGCGGTGGAACTTTTGGTGCTGCCCGCGGCGGACAACCTGCTGATCACGCCGTGGGTTGCCCTGCTGCTGCACCTGGCGCGGGAGCTCTCGACCGACGACGCGCTGCGATGGCTGGCCGCGGTGGTATTCGGTTGCGCCATCGTGCCGTTCATGCTGCGGATGCGGTGGCTGGATATGCCGGGCGCGCTCAGCGGCGGCCTGATCGCCGGGGTCGCCGTCGGCCTCGGCGGGTGGGGCTGGATCATCCCGGCCGCACTGTTCTTCTCGCTGACCAGCCTGCTGACCGCGTATCGCCGCCCCGTCCGGTCCGGGGGCATGCGCACCATGAGCCAGGTCGCGGTGAACGCCGGCCTGCCGGTGCTGATTCCGGTGATCGGCTATGCGTTCACCGGGGACCCGCTCTGGTACGCCGTGTCGATCGGCGGCATCGCGGCCGGTATCGCCGACTCCTGGGCTTCGGAGATCGGCCGCTTCTCGTCCCGAGAGCCGCTGTCGCTGCGCACCCGGACGCGGGTGCCCAAGGGCACCTCGGGAGCGGTATCCCCGTTGGGTTCGGCTGCGACGGTGCTGGGCGCACTGGCCGTCGGCGCCTTCGGCGCCCTGTTCGGCGGGCTCGCGATGGTGCCGGTGGGCCTGGCGGCCGGCGTCGCTGGCTCCCTGGTCGACACCCTGATCGGCGCTACCGTGCAGGCCCGCTTCGTCTGCGCGTCGTGCGGTGCGACCGTGGAAGACGGCCTGCACTGCGGCGCGCCGACAACGGCGTCGACCGGCTGGCGTTGGATGGGCAACGACGCGGTCAACGCCTGCGCGAACGTGGCCGGCATGGTCGTGGGGTTCGGGGTTTTCGCGGTTTTCGGGGGCTGACCCGGCGAATCTTCGAGCTTGGCCGGGTGTGCCGCTCCCGCGCAGCATCTGCGGTATATCTGCACGCTCGGGCACTCGGCACCGGCTACCTGAACGTGGCACCCGTTAAGTGCCAAAAACTCACAGCGCGCTCCTATCTTGGGGGGCGTAGTGTCGGCCCCAGTGTTGAGCCACCAGCACGTCATTTCCCTGACATAGGTCTCTCCCGAGAGGACCAACGGTGGCTCCTCCCACACGCGCACCCCAAGCCAAGTCCCAATGGCTGTCGCAGTCCGCAGCACAGACTCGCGGATCAGACAAAGGCGAGGTGCAGTTCCACTACGACATCTCCAACGACTTCTTCAAGCTGTGGCAGGACCCGTCGCAGACCTACAGCTGCGCATATTTCGAGCGCGACGACATGACGCTGCAAGAAGCGCAGCTGGCCAAGGTCGACCTGTCGCTGGGAAAGCTGGGCCTAGAACCCGGGATGACGTTGCTCGACATCGGCTGCGGCTGGGGTTCGACGATTCGGCGGGCCGCCGAGCGCTACGACGTCAATGTCATCGGCCTGACCCTCTCGGAGAACCAGAAGCAGCACATCGAGGACAACGTGCTCGCGAACTCCACCAGCACGCGCCACATGGAAGTGCGGCTGCAGCCCTGGGAGGAGTTCGACGGGCAGGTCGACAGAATCGTGTCCATCGGCGCGTTCGAGCATTTCGGCTTCAGCAAGTACGACGACTACTTCAAGAAGACGTTCAGTTGGATGCCCGACGATGGGGTGATGCTGCTGCACAGCATCGTCATCCCCAGCGACGAGGAGATCAAGGCCAAGAAGCTGCCGCTGACGATGTCGCGGCTGCGGTTCATCAAGTTCATCATGGACGAGATCTACCCTGGCGGACGCCTTCCCTTGGCCGCGCAGGTAACCGACCATGCGGCCAACGCCGGCTACACCGTGACTCGCGAGCAGCACCTGCAGCCGCACTACGTTCGCACCTTGAGCACATGGGCGGCCAACCTCGAGGCCAACAAGGACGAGGCCGTCGCCATCACGTCGGAAGTCGTCTACGAGCGGTTCCACAAGTACCTCACCGGCTGCGCCGAACTGTTCGAGACGGGCTATACCGACGTCGTCCAGTTCACCTGCGAGAAGGCGCCCGCATGACCGGGTTTGCCCGAATCCGCCGGCCGGATCGGGGCGGCGGGTAAGTGGCGGGGCAGATGGGCGACAGCACGCGCGGTGCACCGACGATGGCGGTGGCCTACGCCGATGTGCAGGCCCACTACGACATCTCGAACGACTTCTTCGGCTTGTTCCAGGACCCCACCCGGACCTATAGCTGCGCCTACTTCGAGCGCGAGGACATGTCGCTACAAGAGGCGCAACTCGCCAAAATCGATCTCGCCCTGTCCAAGTTGGATCTCGCCCCGGGGATGACGCTGCTCGATGTCGGGTGCGGGTGGGGGTCGGCGATGCAGCGGGCAATCGAAACCTATGACGTCAACGCGGTGGGGTTGACGTTGAGCAGAAACCAGTGCAGCCTCGGCCAGCGACTGCTCGACGACGTCGACAGCGAACGCTCACGCCAGATCCTGCTGCGCGGGTGGGAGGAATTCGACCAACCGGTCGACCGAATCGTCAGCATCGAAGCCTTCGAAGCCTTCCCCAAGGAGCGCTACGCCGCGTTCTTCGGGTTGTGCCACCGGCTGATGCCTGACGAGGGCCGGATGGTCCTGCAGACCATCATGGGCCACCCCCTCAAGCGCTGGCCGGAAATGGGCATCCCGATCACGATGACGGACCTGCGGTTCATGCGCTTCATCGCGAAGGAGATCTTCCCCGGCGGCTCGGTACCGTGCGACGAGGACGTCGTCGAATTCGCTTGCGCTGCAGGGCTCTCCATCGCCGACCGCCAGGATCTGACGCCGCACTACGTGCGCACGCTGGACACCTGGGCGACGCGACTGCAAGCGGCCCGCGAGCAAGCGATCGCAGTGACCTCGCCAGAGGTCTACGAGCGGTACCTGAAGTACCTGCTGGGCTGCGCAGACTTCTTTCAACGAAATGTCAGCTATGTCGCCCAGTTCACGCTGGCCAAAGGCTGACAGCCGCGCCGAGCGCACCGACTCGAGGAATCAGAAGTTGATCATGTGTCCCGTCAGCCCGTGGAAGCATTCCTGCAGCGCCTCCGACATGGTCGGGTGGGTGTGCACGTTGCGGGCCAATTCGTTTGCCGTCAGATCCCACTTCTGTGCCAGGGTCAGTTCGGGCAGCAGCTCCGACACGTCGTGGCCGACCAGATGACCGCCGATCAGCTCACCGTAGCGGGCATCGGCGATCAACTTCACGAACCCGCTGGGGTCGCCTACGCCGTGCGCTTTGCCGTTGGCGGTGAACGGGAACTTGACCACTTTGACGTCGTAGCCCTCGGCCTTGGCCTGCTCCTCGGTGAGCCCGAAGCTGGCTACCTGCGGCTGACAGAAGGTGGCCCGCGGCATCATCCGGTAATCGCCCAGCGACATGGTTTCAGCCCCGCCGATGGTCTCGGCGGCCACCACGCCCTGCGCCTCGGCGACGTGCGCCAGCTGCAGCAGCCCGGTGACGTCACCGATGGCATAGATATGCGGCACCGAGGTCTGCAGGTATTCGCCGACACCGATGGCGCGACGCTCGGTCAGCGCGACGCCCGCCGCCTCCAGCCCGTAGCCGTCGACGTTGGGGGCAAAACCGATGGCCTGCAACACCTTGTCGGCCTTGAGTTCCTCGGTCTGACCGTCCTTGCTGACCGTGACCGTAACCTGGCCACCGGCGCCGCTGTCCACAATGGACTCGACCTTGGTTCCGGTCCGGATCTTGACGCCCAGTTTCTTGAACTGCTTCTCGATCTCTTTGGACACATCGGCGTCCTCGTTCGGCAGCGCCCGGGGCAAGAACTCCACCACGGTGACGTCCACGCCGTAGTTGGCCAGCACGTAGGAGAACTCCATACCGATCGCTCCGGCGCCGGCGATGATGATCGAGCTCGGCAGCTCCCGGCTCAGGATCAGTTGCTCGTAGGTGACGACGTTGTCCGACAGCGAGGTGCCCGGCACCAGCCGGGTGCTCGACCCGGTGGCAATGATCGCGTTGGTGAACGTAACCGTCTCGCTACCACCGTCGTTGAGCGCCACCGACAGTGTGTTCGGGTCGGTGAAAGTGCCGTAGCCGTGGATCTCGGTGATCTTGTTCTTCTTCATCAAGAAGTGCACGCCGGCCACCCGGCCCTCGGCGACCTTGCGGCTGCGGTCGAACGCGGCGCCGTAGTCGAAGGTGGCCGTGCCGCTGATCCCGAAGGTCTGGGCCTCCTTGGTGACGATGTGCGCCAGCTCCGCGTTGCGCAGCAGCGCTTTGGACGGAATGCAGCCGACATTGAGGCAGACCCCGCCCCAGTACTTCGGCTCGATGATGGCGGTGTTCAAGCCCAGCTGGGCGGCACGAATGGCCGCGACATATCCGCCGGGACCTGCTCCAAGAACGACGACGTCATAGTGGGTCACGGACCCACCCTAGCGGGAAGGGGCTGCGCGCCGCCCGGGCTCGCGCACACCGGCCCGCTGTTTCCCGGCCGCGGTCTACGGGTATCCCGCCGCCGAACTTTGCCGCAGCCGCGTTCGTGTAACCCGATAGCAGCTCCGAACACCTGCTGTGGGGTTGACATGCAGAACAGATAGCTCGGCGCCGCCGAGCCAGGGGGAAGGCGCGGCCGGTCATCTGACGGACCGCGTAAACAATTTGAGGGGGAAAAATTTCATGATGAGCTCACTGCGGCCGCATTTCGAGGATGTGCAGTCGCATTACGACCTGTCCGACGAGTTTTATCAACTGTTTCTGGATCCGACGCAGACCTATAGCTGCGCGTATTTCGAACGCGAAGATATGAGCCTGGAGGAAGCTCAGCTCGCGAAAATCGACCTGGCGCTGGGCAAGCTGGGGCTGCAGCCCGGGATGACACTGCTTGACGTCGGCTGTGGCTGGGGGGCCACCATGCGCCGGGCCGTGCAGCGTTACGACGTCAACGTGATCGGGCTGACCTTGAGCAAGAACCAGGCCGTTCACGTCGCGGCGGCCTTCGACGCGATGGACAGCCCGCGCAGCAGCCGCGTGCTCCTGCAGGGCTGGGAAGAGTTCGACGAGCCGGTCGACAGGATCGTGTCGATCGGAGCTTTCGAGCACTTCGGTTATGACCGCTACGACGACTTCTTCGAATTCGCCTACCGCGCGCTGCCGGCCGACGGGGTGATGCTGCTGCACACGATCGTGGCGGCCGGAAGCGCAGAGTTCCAAGAACGCGGGCTGAAGATCACGATGGAGTTGCTGCGATTCGTGAAGTTCATCATGGAAGAGATCTTCCCGGGGGGTCGGCTGCCACAGGTGTCCCAGGTGGACCGGCACGCGACCGCAGCCGGCTTCCACGTCACCCGGGTTCAGCCGCTGCGACTGCACTACGCGCGCACGCTGGACCACTGGGCGGCGGCGTTGGCAGCCCACCGGGACGAGGCGATCGCGATCCAGTCCGCCGAGGTCTACGAGCGCTACATGAAATACCTCACCGGCTGCGCCGAACTGTTTCGAAACGGCAACACCGATGTCTGCCAGTTCACCTGCCAGAAATAGCCCACGGCGCGTTCGCGGCATTTCGAAAGGAAACCGGACCATGGTTGAGGAATCGATTCGCAATAGACCCATGCGCCCCCATTTCGAGGACATCCAGGCGCATTACGATCTCTCCGACGACTTCTTCGGTCTGTTCCAGGACGCCAGCCGCACCTACAGCTGCGCCTATTTCGAACCTCCGGAGCTCACGCTCGGCGAGGCCCAGATCGCCAAGATCGATCTGAACCTGAACAAGCTGGAACTGCGGCCGGGCATGACGGTGCTCGACATCGGCTGCGGCTGGGGCGCCACCATGCGACGTGCGGTCGAGAAGTATGACGTCAACGTCATCGGGTTGACGCTGTCGAAGAACCAACTCGCCTATACCCGCCAGCTCCTCGACCAGCTGGACAGCGAGCGCTCACGACGGGTGCTGTTGCACGGCTGGGAGGAATTCCACGAGCCGGTGGACCGGATCGTGTCGATCGAGGCGTTCGAGCACTTCGGCTTTGAGCGATACGACGACTTCTTCGGCAACTGCTTCAAGATCCTGCCCGATGACGGGCGGATGACGATCCAGAGCAGCGTCAGCTACCACCCTTACGACCTCAATGCCCGCGGCAAGAAGCTCAGTTTCGAGACGGCGCGGTTCATCAAGTTCATGGTCACCGAGATCTTCCCGGGTGGCCGGCTGCCGTCCACCGACATGATGGTGCAGCGCGGCGAGAAAGCGCATTTCGTTGTGCCCGAACCGCTCTCGCTACGTCCGCACTACATCAAGACACTGAAGATCTGGGGCGACGCACTGGAAGCCAACAAGGACATCGCCGTGCAGCTCACTTCCGAAGAGGTCTACCAGCGCTATATGAAATACCTGCGCGGGTGCGAACACTACTTCGCCGACGAGATGCTCGACGTCAGCCTTGTGACGTACCTCAAGCCGAAGGCGCCTAGCGACGTTTCGGCAAACGCCGCACGACCCGTTTCGCCGCAGCCTGCGGATCGGTCGGTACCGCCGGGGCGAGCGCCTGATCCACCGAAAGGCGAGGCCGCCATGGCCAAAGAACTGACACCACATTTTGAGGACGTCCAGGCACATTACGACCTGTCCGACGACTTCTTCCGTTTGTTTCTGGACCCGTCGCAGACCTACAGTTGCGCCTACTTCGAACGCAATGACATGACGCTCGAAGAGGCCCAGCTGGCCAAGATCGACCTGGCGTTGGGCAAGCTCGACCTGCAACCGGGAATGACGCTGCTCGATGTCGGCTGCGGCTGGGGCGCCACCATGTCTCGGGCGATCGAACGCTACGACGTCAACGTCATCGGCCTGACCCTGTCAAAGAACCAAGCCGCCTATGTGCAGCGGACTTTCGACGCGATGAACAGTCCCCGTGACCGAAGGGTGTTGCTGCAGGGGTGGGAACAGTTCGACGAGTCCGTAGACCGGATCGTCTCGATCGGGGCCTTCGAGCACTTCGGCCACGACCGCTATCCCGCGTTCTTCTCGATGGCCTACGACGCACTTCCCTCCGACGGCGTGATGCTGCTGCACACCATCTGTGGCATGAACCCCAAGTACGCCAAGGAACTAGGCATTCCGTTGACGTTCGAGTTGGCTCGCTTCATCAAATTCATCATGACCGAGATCTTCCCGGGCGGCAGGCTGCCGTCGGTCTCGATGGTCGAGGAGCGCGCCGCCGAGGCCGCCTTCACCGTCACCCGGGTGCAGTCCTTGCAACCGCACTACGCCAGGACCTTGGACTGCTGGTCGGAAGCGCTGGAATCGCATCGCGAGCAGGCCATTGCGATCCAGTCGCAAGAGGTCTACGACCGCTACATGAAGTACCTGACGGGCTGCGCGAAGATGTTCCGGCAACGCCAGGTCGATGTCAACCAATTCACCTTGGCGAAGTAGGCATTCGGGATGAGCTGCCCGTCAGCTCAGTACGGCAGAACCCCGGCGACGCAGCGACTCACATGCTGGCAGTAGTAGTGCCCGTAGAGCGGCGCAGCGGCGAGCGCGGCGGCGAACACCGCCGACATCAACGCGATTGCCACCGCCGACATCAGCGGTTTCTCCCCCACCATCGCCGCGATCACCCCGGCGACCACGCACACCGCGACATAGATCAGCACAACAAAGACGGCCGGCGTCTTGTCGGCCAGGCTGTACCACCAGGCGAAAAGGCCCAGGCCGATCCCGGCTGCCGGAATCCACACCGCCAACAGCACCAGGGCCAGCTGCCACCACTTCAGGTATTGATACTGACCGGTGAGGACCACCGGTTTGGGTGGTTTGGCCGCCGGCAGCGCGGACGGCGGCGTAGCGCTTTCCGGGTCGGCCCACGGAATCGGCTCGGCACCGGTGTGCGGTTCGTCCGGCGCCTCAGCCGGCCCGGGCAGCGGTACCGGGTGCGGCCCGGTGTCGAAGATCGGCGCCATATGCGGCTCGGTCATCGGCAGCGAGCCCGTGTCGGTGGTCTCAGACACCCGACACCACCTGAATCGCAGCCAGCGCGCCGAACCACCCGACCGCCATCGCGAGCAGAAACGCACCCAGGGCGACTACCCACCGGCGCGAGGAGACGAACACCAGCACCAGGCCCGCGATGCTGGGGGCGCCGAGCACCAGCGTGATCGCGACGTCCGGACGCAGCGGCGTGGTGATGACCAGGCTCAAGCCGATCCCGGCCAAGATGCCGACCGCTACGCCGACCAGCATGGCGCTGCTCAACAACCAAGGCCGTGGCAGCGGAATCACACCGACAGATTTTACGGCGTTCGCGCCGGTCAGCGTGGTAGCGACCCGGTGATCACCGGGACTGTTTCCAGCAGCGTGTTCTCGTCGCCGGTAAAGGCCCGGCTGCGCGTCAGAAACCGCATGCCCTCCGGCGCCTCCAGGCTGAACCCGGCCCCGCGGCCCGGGACCACGTCGATGATCAGCTGAGTGTGCTTCCACGCGGCGAACTGCGGGCCGGAGATCCAGACCGGCACTTCGATGCCGGCTCCCCCGTTTTCCAGGTCAAGTACACCGAGCAGCACATCGTGGTCACCGACGATGAAGTCGCCGTCGGGGTAGCACATCGGCGCCGACCCGTCGCAACAGCCACCGGACTGGTGAAACATCACCGGACCGTGGCGTGCCACCAGCCGCGCCAGCAGTTCGGCGGCGGCATCGGTGACCAGCACCCGGTCCGGTGCGTCCATCAGAGCATGCCCATCAAAAAAGACCCTGTGCCGTCTGCGAGTAGGACACCAGCAGGTTCTTGGTCTGCTGGTAGTGGTCGAGGACCATCTTGTGGTTCTCCCGGCCGATGCCGGACTGCTTGTAGCCGCCGAACGCCGCGTGCGCGGGATAGGCGTGGTAGCAGTTGACCCACACCCGTCCGGCCTGGATGTCGCGGCCGGCCCGGTAGGCGGTGTTGCCATCGCGGCTCCATACCCCGGCGGCCAGCCCGTAGATGGTGTCGTTGGCGATCGCGATCGCGTCGTCGTAGTCGGTGAAAGACGTCACCGAGACCACCGGGCCGAAGATCTCCTCCTGGAAGATGCGCATCTTGTTGTGCCCGGCGAAGATCGTCGGCTGCACGTAATAGCCGCCGGACAGGTCACCGCCCAGCTCGGCGCGTTCGCCGCCGGTGACGGTGGTGGCGCCCTCATCCTTGCCGATGGCGATGTAGGACAGGATCTTCTCCAGCTGATCGTTGGAGGCCTGCGCCCCGATCATCGTGGAGATGTCGAGCGGATCGCCCTGGCGGATCGCCTTGGTGCGGATCGCGGCCAGTTCCAGGAACTCGTCGTAGATGGGGGCCTGGACCAAAGACCGCGACGGGCAGGTGCACACCTCGCCCTGGTTGAGGGCGAACCCGGCGAAGCCTTCCAGCGCCTTGTCCTGGAAGTCGTCGTTGGCGGCGAGCACATCGGAGAAGAAGATGTTGGGACTCTTGCCGCCCAGTTCCAGGGTCACCGGAATGATGTTCTGGCTGGCGTACTGCATGATCAGCCGGCCGGTGGTGGTCTCGCCGGTGAAGCCGATCTTGGCGATCCGGTTGCTGGTCGCCAGCGGCTTGCCCGCCTCGACACCGAAGCCGTTGACCACGTTGACGACTCCCGGCGGCAGCAGGTCGCCGATCAGGCTCATCAGGAACAAAATCGAGGCGGGGGTCTGCTCGGCCGGCTTGAGCACCACCGCGTTGCCGGCGGCCAGGGCCGGCGCCAGCTTCCAGGCGGCCATCAACAGCGGGAAGTTCCACGGGATGATCTGGCCGACGACGCCCAGCGGCTCGTGGAAGTGGTAGGCGACGGTGTCGTTGTCGAGCTGGCTCAGCGCACCCTCCTGGGTGCGGATCGCCGCGGCGAAGTAGCGGAAGTGATCGGCGGCCAGCGGGATGTCGGCGGCCAGGGTCTCCCGCACCGGCTTGCCGTTGTCCCACACCTCGGCGACCGCCAGCTCCTCGCGGTGTTGGTCGATCCGGTCGGCGATCTTGGTCAGAACGTCCGCCCGTTCGGCCGGGGACGCCTTGCCCCACGCCGGCGCGGCGGCGTGCGCGGCGTCGAGCGCCAGGTCGATGTCGGCCGCCGTGGAGCGGGGGATCTCGCAGAACGGCTGACCGGTGACCGGTGTGGTGTTCTCGAAGTAGCCACCGCCGACCGGCGCCACCCACTGCCCCCCGATGAAGTTCCCGTAGCGGGATTCGTAGTTCATCAGCGCGCCTGCAGAACCCGGACGTGCGAAAACGGTCATCGATGCTGCTCCTTAGCCGTGGGTGTTGCTCACCTCACATTACCGTCGTGGTCACAATGGCTGCTATGTCTACCCGGCCTGCTGAGGACTTTGACGACCCGTACCTGTGGCTGGAGGACGTCACCGGCGAGCAGTCACTGGACTGGGTGCGCGCCCACAGTGATCCGACCGTCGAGGAGTTCGCCGGCGACGCCTTCGAAGCGATGCGCGCCGCCGCGCGCGAGGTGCTCGACACCGACGCGCGTATCCCCTACGTGCGACGTCGTGGCGAGTACCTCTACAACTTCTGGCGCGATGCCGCCAACCCGCGCGGGTTGTGGCGACGCACCACCTTGGACAGCTACCGCACCGACAGCCCGGAATGGGATGTGGTCATCGATCTCGACGAGCTGGCCCGCGCCGACGACGAGAACTGGGTTTGGGGCGGCGCGAACGTGATCGAACCCCACCACACCCGGGCCCTGATATCGCTGTCCCGGGGCGGATCGGACGCCGTGGTGGTGCGTGAATTCGACATGGCGACAAGGGAATTCGTAGGAACGGACGGCCAGGGCTTCGAGCTTCCCGAGGCTAAGACGCGAATCGGATGGGAGGACGACGACACCGTCCTGGTGGGCACCGATTTCGGCGCCGACTCGCTGACCGACTCCGGCTACCCGCGGATGGTGAAGCGATGGCGCCGTGGCCAGGAGCTGGCGCAGGCCGAGACGGTGTTCACCGGGTCGGCCACCGATGTGGTGGTCGCCGCGGGCCGCGACCGCACACCGGGATTCGAACGAACCCTGGTGTCGCGGGCGATCGACTTCTTCAACGACGAGGTCTATGAACTGCGCGAGGGCGAGCTGATCCGCATCGACGCGCCTACCGACGCCTCGGTGTCGGTACATCGGCAGTGGCTGCTGATCGATCTGCGCACCGACTGGGATACCGGCACGGCGTCGTATCGGGCCGGTTCGTTGCTGGCCGCGGACTACGACGAATTCCTCGCCGGCACAGCGCAGTGCAGCGTCGTCTTCGAACCCGACGCCCACACCGCGCTGCATCACTACGCGTGGACCCGCGATCGCCTGATCCTGGTCACCTTGCACGACGTGGCCAGCCGAGTGGAAGTGGTCACGCCTCCCAACTGTGACGACCCGCTGCGCCCGGCTTCGCCGCGCTTGCGATCGTCACGCGGAGACTGGCAGCGGCGACCGGTTGCCGAGGTCCCGGCCAACACCAACACCGTGATCGCGGCCGCCGACGATACCGGCGACGAGATCTTCTTGGACTCAAGCGGGTTCGACCGCCCGTCGCGACTGTTGCACGGCCCCGTGGACGGAACGCTGACCGAGATCAAGTCTGCTCCGGCGTTTTTCGATGCCGACGGGCTCGACGTCAGCCAGTACTTCGCCACCTCGAAAGACGGCACCGCGATTCCGTACTTCGTGGTGCGCCCGGCGAATGCGACCGGCGCGACGCTGCTGGGCGGCTATGGCGGTTTCGAGGTGGCACGCACTCCGGGTTATGACGGCGTGCTGGGCCGGCTGTGGCTGGAGCGCGGCGGTACCTACGTGCTGGCCAACATCCGGGGCGGCGGTGAGTACGGGCCGGGCTGGCACACCCAGGCGATGCGTGCCGGACGGCACCTGGTGGCCGAGGATTTCGCCGCGGTGGCAACGGATCTGGTGGACCGCGGTATCACCCGTGTCGAGCAGCTCGGCGCCGTGGGCGGCAGCAATGGTGGGCTGCTGATGGGCATCATGCTCACCGCCTACCCGCACCTGTTCGGCGCGCTGGTATGTCAGGTCCCGCTGCTGGACATGCGCCGCTACCACCTGCTGCTCGCCGGTGCGTCCTGGGTTGCCGAGTACGGCGACCCTGACGACCCCGCCGAGTGGGAGTTCATCGGTGAATACTCGCCCTACCAGAACATTTCAGCCGATGCCGACTACCCGCCGGTGTTGATCACCACCTCCACCCGCGACGACCGGGTGCATCCCGGGCATGCCCGCAAGATGACAGCGGCATTGCGGGACGCCGGGCATCGGGTCTGGTATTACGAGAACATCGAGGGCGGGCACGGCGGTGCGGCCGACAACGCCCAGGCGGCGTTCAAGTCGGCGCTGAGCTTTTCGTTCCTGTGGCGGATGCTGGGCGAGCAGAGCTGACCTACCCGTTGGCCAGCCCTTCCCGGCCCATGTTGCGGACCCAGTCAGTGCGCAACTCCTGCGCGTAGCCGTCCTGGCGCATGCGCAGGTCGGCGTAGGCCAACATCTGCGCACAACGGACCACTCCGCACACGACCGGGGAGGCGATGACGGCCACCGCCCAGCTGACCTTGCATAGCATCACCACCGGTATCAGTCCGGTGATCCACACCAGATTGATGGCGAGAATCCTGCCGACGGCGTGTTTGCCCAGCTCGATCGAACGCCGGAACGAGTCGATCACCGCTCGCTGTTCGAGAACCAGGATGACCGGCGCCAAACTCAACAGGATCGAGATGATCGCCCATGCGATGGCGCACACCACCACGATGGGTAGCAATGCGGCGTAAAAACCCGTGAAAAACGCGCTGACCTGAACCAGCAGCCCCGCCGCCCCGATCAGGCAGTAGGCGATGATCAGCCGGCCTACCGCATACTTGCGTTCCGTCGCCCCCCAGAACACTTCATCGAATCGGATCCTCTCGCCGCGCACTGCTTTGTCGGCGGCCTGTGCACCCACGCTGATCAGCAGCCCATCGCCGGGAAAGAGCACCGCTCCAAACGCCGTGAGCGCCACCAGGATCAGCGCGATCGCGCCGGGCCGAAGATAACCGTCACCGGCCAGCAGCAGGTCCACGATCTGCGGCGACCCCATGACCTTTCCGGCGGCATACAGGATTACGGCGAGCGCCACCACGAACCCGGTGTGTATGACTGCCGGGACTCCGACCAGGGTCGGCCAGTTCCGCAGCACGATCTTGACCGCCCCGCGGTACAGCTCGGCAATGGTCATGGGACGAAACGGGATCGGCGGGTGGCGGTCGATGACACCGGGCCGGTTGCGCGGTAGCGCCCACCCTCGCCTCGCCAGGAATTCCTCGACGTCGGCGGGCCAGCAGGCCCGGCGCGTCCGGGTGTACCAACCCGCCCACCCGTAGCAGGCAGCCACACCCCAGCAGGGGACCCCCGGCCAGGTCAAGATCGCCAGCACGATCCACAGCCCGGCCAGCGCATGCATCGCGTGGTGGGGCCGCAGGTCGAATCGAACCCACCCAGGTTCGTTCGCCGAACCGCCACCCGTCGTTCGCACGTTGTTCACCAAAGCATGGCAACCGGCCAGACTCAAGTCGACCGACCGCTCGCGCGACATTCAGGCCTTGCGCAGCCCGCCGGCCAACGCGATACCCACCCCCACCAGCACCAATACCGCACCAGTGGCCAGGGTCAGGTTGAGCCAGAGGTGCAGGCTCCCTTCGGCCACATCGGCAAGGGCATCGGTGATCCGGCGAATGTCGCCGGTCGCCTGGCTGAGCACCTGGTTGAGGAGGCGTCGCGCCACTTCGACACCCGACCAGCCGACTGCGCCCACCAGCAGCGCCGAAACACCCAGGCTCGCCAAGGCCCGACCGCGGTGGCGTGCCGCGACCACCGTCAGAACCGCACACAACCCGGCCATGGCACCCAGTACAACGGTGAGCAACGGGCCCCACACCGCGAGCCGGTGCAGCCCGGCCGGGCGCATCACCTCGGTAGAGGTCGATGTCAACGGCACCGTCAACGAGGCCGGCAGCGTGACGGGGTAGTCGGCCAGCAGTTGGGCGAACGCGTCGCTGCGCAGCATCGGCATCACGTCGATCTCCCACGGGCCGGGGTCGCCGACGTTGAGCAACCAGGCATGCCCGTCCCGGTTGACCTGAACGAACTGAGCCGGAAACGCCGGCCCCGCAGTGTATTCGCGAGCCGCCGCGCGGGCCTCTGCGGGATCGATGGGCAAGCCGCTCCCCCGGATCAGCTGCACTGTCTGGGCGCTGAGTTCAGCCGCAACCGCATCTTGGAGGGCGGGTACGGCCGCGGCCCGGGCCGCCAGTCGAGCGTAACCGTCGGCATCGATGAGGTTGTACTGCGCCCACGCGGTCGGTAGCGCCACCGCAAGGGTTGCGGTGGCCAGCAACCAGAACAGCGCCGCCGAGAAGAGCCGCACTATTTCGCGGTACGGCGCGGACGGGCCAACACGATCCGGGTGAGCAACCGGTTGGTACGAGCCAGCGTGGCCAGCGAGTTGTGGTAGTAGTTACCACCCGCGCCGACGTTGGTGCGCGGCACAACGACGGTCTCCTGCCGGCAGAACTTGCGGATGCCGTCTTCGCCGCCGAAGCGCGCCCCGATACCCGAGGTCTTCCACCCGCCCATCGGTGCCGTTGTGCACATCAGGTTGGAGATCACGTCGTTGACGTTGACCGCGCCGCAGTCCAGCTGCAGCGCAATGTCCTTCGCCCGTGCGACGTCTTTGGAGAACACCGACGCGCTCAGCCCGTACGGGCTGTCGTTGGCGAGCCGGATCGCCTCCTGCACGCTTTTGACCTTCATGATCGGCAGGGTCGGTCCGAAGGTCTCTTCGGTCATGCAGGCCATCGAGTGGTCGACGTCGACCAGCACGGTGGGCGGGTAGAAGCTGCCGGGTCCGGTAGCGCGTTCCCCGCCGGTCAGCGCGCGCGCCCCGGCGGCCACGGCTTCCTTGACGTGCCGCTCGGTGACGGACAGTTGCTGGTCGCTGATCAGCGCCCCGAAGTGCTTGCCCTCGCCGGTGCCCACCTGCAGCGCCTCGACGTCGCGGACCACCGCGGCGACGAACTTGTCGTAGACGGGTTCGAGCACGTACACCCGCTCGACCGATACGCAGGTCTGGCCGGCGTTGAACATCGCGCCCCAGACCGCGGCGTGCGCAGCCAGGTCGATGTCGGCGTCCTCGCAAACGATCATCGGGTCTTTTCCGCCCAGCTCGAGGCTGACCGGCACCAGCCGGCCGCCGGCCCGCTCGGCGACCTTGCGCCCGGTGGCGGTGGAGCCGGTGAACTGCACGTAGTCGGAGTTGTCGATCACCGCTTCGGCGACCTCGCGCGCACCCTGCACCACCGCGAACACATCCGGCGCCCCGGAGGCCAGCCAGCCTTTGCGAAGCAGTTCGGCGGTCAGCGGGGTCTGCTCGGACGGCTTGAGCAGCACCGCGCACCCGGCCGCCAGCGCGCCGATCGCGTCCATCAAGGCGTTGGCCACCGGGTAGTTCCACGGCGCGATGACGCCGACTACGGGCCGGGGCCGGTAGTGGATGGTGATCTTTTTGACCTTGAGCACCGGGGTCGACGCCGGCCGGGTCTCGGGGGCCACCGCCTTCTCCATCACCATGATCACGTAGGACAGGATCATGATCAGCAGGGGGACTTCCTGGGCGGCGTCGGTGCCAGACTTGCCGGTCTCGGCGATCAGCAGCTTCTCGATCTCGTCCCGGTTGTCGCCGAGCCACAACGCGAAGCGGGCCAGCGCCTTGGCCCGGCCCTTGGCGCCGCGGTGCTCCCACTCGCGCTGTGCGGTGCGCAGCCCGGCGGCGATCGCTTCGACGTCAGCAGGGTTGGTCCACTGCACCTCGCCGGCAGCCTGCCCGGTAGCGGGGTTGGACACGGTTCCGGTGCCGGTGAAGGCGGCGACTGAGTTGGTGGCGGTCATGGCGCCATGCTAGTCCGAGTTGTGACCCGGATCGCACCGGGCCTCGACACGTGTCAAGTCTGATGAGCTTGTTCTTTTAAGCCCCGCAGGTACGCGGCCTGCCCCAGATGCTGAGCACAGTCATCGATGATGCTGACCAGCCGGACCCCCGCCGTCACCGGCGGATCCCAATGGGTGTCGACGACCCGAGCCAGCTCGTCTGCGGTGACGGTGTCGAGGTACCCCAGGGTCAACTGGTGCACCTCGCGGTAATAGCCGGCCAGCAGGTCTGCCGGGGCGTGGACCTTGGCGACCTCGGCGGGGCTGTGCCCGTAGCCACTGTCATCACGCGGCAGGTCCAGGCCGAACCGGTCCACCCAGCCGTCGCGGGTCCACACCTGCTCGACGCCGGCGACCTGGGCGATCTGAATGTCCTGCACCCGCGCGCTGTGCCAGAGCAGCCACGCGATGCTGTTGGCCTGCGCCGTGGGCCGATAGTCGGCCACCTCATCGGTGAGGCCGTCAGTGAGTTCGTCGGCGTGCTCGATCAGCCGGTGAATGCGTCGCGGAGCAGCACTTGCAGAGCGGCGGTTGTATCGTTCTCCGTCATACCGCCCGACGCTACGCCTGGTGGCAGACCGCCTCGACGTTGTTACCGTCCGGATCGCGGACGAAGGCGCCGAAATAGCCGGGGTGGTACTCGGGCCAGAGCCGCGGCGCATGCAGGGGTTCGGCACCCAATCGCACGGCGGTGTCGTAGAACGCCTGGACTTGGTCGCGGTCGGCGGCGCTGAATGCGAGGTGGACCTCGCGGTTGGGGCCGGAAGCGTCGCCCGCGTTGGCGTCGGCAATCCAGAAGTCGGGGGCGCAGTCGCCACTGCCGTAGCCGATGGCCACGCCGACATCCATCTTCCGGCTGTAGCCGAGCACGTCGAGCACCGCGTCGTAAAACTCCTGCGATCTGGCGTAGTCGCTGCAGTTGATGCCCACATGGTCGATCACGGAATACATCCTGGCATGTGGAACCGCCGGGTCGTAGATTAACTAGATGAGCCTCGACGTCGTGGTCCGCAACGGCACGATTGTCGATGGACTGGGCGGCCACCCCTACGTCGGCGACGTTGGGATTCGTGACGGCGTCATCACCGAGATCGGCGAGGTATCCGGGGACGCGCATCGCGTGATCGATGCGACCGGACTGCTGGTCACACCGGGTTTCGTCGACCTACATACGCACTACGACGGGCAGTCCATCTGGTCGGACCGACTCAATCCTTCCTCGGCACATGGCGTGACCACCGCGCTGATGGGCAACTGCGGGGTGGGCTTCGCACCGTGCCGGACCGAAGACCACGACGTGCTGGTGGATCTGATGGCCGGCGTCGAAGACATTCCCGGTGTGGTGATGACCGATGGGCTGCCGTGGACCTGGGAGACCTTCCCGCAGTTCATGGATGCCGTCGACAGGCGCCGTCGCGATATCGATGTCGCCGCTTTTCTGCCGCATTCACCGCTGCGGGTCTACGTGATGGGCCAGCGCGGCGTCGACCGCGAACCGGCTACGCCCGAAGATCTGGCGCAGATGCGCCGGCTGGCCCAAGAGGCCGCCGAGGCTGGCGCACTGGGTTTCTCGTCCTCACGGCTGATGACCCACCGCACTACGACCGGCACCCAGATCCCCAGTTACGACGCCTCCCACGCCGAGATCCTCGCGATCAGCCGCGGCCTGGCCGACGGCGGAGGCGGTTTGATCCAGTTCGTCCCGGATCTCCCCGAAGGCACCTACCAGCCTGTGCTGCAACAGGTTTTCGATGCGGCTACCGAAGCGGGCCTGCCCGTCACGTTCAGTTTGCTGATCGGCAACGCCGGCGCACCGCTCTGGCGCGATGCCATGGCCATGGTGGAGAAGGCCAATAGATCCGGCGCCGCAATCACCGCGCAGATATTCCCCCGCCCGATCGGGCTGATGGTCGGACTGGACCTGAGCATCCACCCCTTCGTGCTCTACCCCAGTTACCAGAAAATCGCTGATCTACCGCTGCCTGAGCGGGTTGCTGAGATGCGCAAACCCGAAGTACGGCAACAGATTCTGTCCGACCACCCCACGATCGTCCCGACCAATCCGCTGGCCTACTTGGCCCAATCCTGGGATTGGACGTTCCCGCTCGACGATGACCCGGACTACGAGCCAGATCCGTCGAAGAGCATTGCGGCACGAGCCAGAGCGCGCGGCGTCTCCCCGGCCGAGGAGGCATATGACCGGCTGCTCGACGACGACGGGCAGGCGATCCTGCTCGACGCGCTGGCCAATTTCGAAAATAACTCGCTGGACACCGTCAACGCCCTGATGCGCCGCGACGACGTCGTGCTGGGCCTGGGAGACGGCGGCGCGCACTACGGAATGATCTGCGACTCCAGTTTTCCCACCTATGTGCTGACCCATTGGGCCCGGGACCGCGCGACGGGCCGACTGAGCGTCGAAGCGGCGATCCGCGAACTGACGTCCACACCGGCAAGGATCGCCGGACTCGAGGACCGGGGCCGCATCGCGGTGGGCTACAAGGCCGATCTCAATGTCATCGACCACCAGAACCTGCGACTGCACAAGCCGGTGGTCACCTATGACCTCCCCGCCGGGGGACGTCGATTGGATCAGACCGCCGTCGGCTACGTCGCGACGATCGTCTCCGGCGAGATCATCGCCGAGAACGGCAAGCCCACCGCGGCCCGGCCCGGCAGGCTGGTGCGCGGTCGCCAGCCCGCGCCGTCCCAACCATCCGCGGAGCTCACTGGGCGTACCGTTTGACGGTGTGACCGAGCCTCCCGAGCCCAAATACACCCACGGCCACCACGAATCGGTATTGCGTGCCCACCGCTCCCGTACCGCACAGAACTCCGCGGCTTATCTGGTGGGATCGCTGGCGCCGGGCTTGCAGTTACTCGACGTCGGCTGCGGGCCGGGAACCATCACCGTGGACCTGGCCGCCCTCGTCGCACCGGGCCGAGTGACCGCCATTGAGCCGGTCCCCGAGGCACTGGATCTGGCCCGCGACTGCGCACGCGAGCGAGATCGGCACAATATCGACTTTGTGGTGGCCGACGTGCATGCATTGCAGTTCGGCGACAACAGTTTTGACGTGGTGCACGCCCATCAGGTGCTCCAGCACGTTGCCGACCCGGTGACCGCGTTGACCGAGATGCGCCGGGTGTGTAAGCCCGGCGGGGTGGTGGCCGTGCGCGACAGTGACTACGCGGCGTTCACCTGGTATCCGGCGTCGGCAGAGTTGGACGACTGGCTGCGTCTGTACCGTGACGCCGCGCGAGCCAACGGCGGCGAGCCCGACGCGGGCCGGCATCTGCTGGCCTGGGCGCACGCGGCCGGGTTCACCGACATCACCCCGACAACCAGCGCGACGTGTTACGGCACACCCGCCGAGCGGGAGCACTGGGGCGGCATGTGGGCCGACCGGATCCTGCAGTCGGCTATCGCCGAGCAACTGCTGGTCAGCGGTGCCGCCGATCAGGCCAAGCTGCAGGCGATTTCGCAGGCATGGCGGAGCTGGGCCGCTCACCCCGACGGCTGGCTGGCACTGCTGCACAGCCAGCTCCTGTGCCGGGTATGACGGCTTAGAGCAAGCGTTTCGGCGGGGTGGATTTAGCGACCAGTTCGGCGTCACTGGTGACCGCGTCGCCCAGCACCTCATCGATGCGGGCCAACAGCTCATCGGGGATCCGCACGCCGGACGCCTTGACGTTCTCGGTGACCTGTTCCGGGCGCGACGCCCCGACCAGCGCGGCGGCGACGTTGTCGTTCTGCAGCACCCAGGCGATCGCCAACTGCGCTGTCGTCAGCTCCAGCTCCGCGGCAATCGGCGTCAACTGCTGGACCCGGGTCAACACGTCGTCGGTCATGAAGCGTTTGATGAAGTTCGCGCCGCCCTTCTCGTCGGTGGCACGCGAGCCGGCCGGCGGCGGCTGACCGGGCAGGTACTTGCCGGACAGCACGCCCTGGGCCATCGGCGACCAGACGATCTGGCTCAAGCCCAGTTCCCGGCAGGCCGGGACCACCTCGGGCTCGATGATCCGCCACAGCATCGAATACTGCGGCTGGCTGGAGATCAGCGAGATGCCGAGCTGGCGGGCGAGCCCGTGGGCCTGGCGAATCTGGTCGGCGGTCCACTCGCTGACCCCGATGTAGAGCGCCTTGCCCGCCCGCACGATGTCGGCGAAGGCCTGCATGGTCTCCTCCAGCGGGGTGAACGAGTCATACCGGTGCGCTTGGTACAGGTCGACGTAGTCGGTGCCCAGCCGGCGCAGCGACCCGTCGATGGCCTCCATCATGTGCTTGCGGGACAGGCCGGTGTCGTTTTTGCCCAGTGGAGCTTGGCCGACCGGCCAGTAGACCTTGCTGAAGATCTCCAGCGATTCCCGCCGCCGTCCCTTCAGCGCGGCGCCCAGCACCTCCTCGGCTCGCCCGTTCGCGTAGACATCGGCGGTGTCGAAGGTGGTGATGCCGGCATCCAGCGCGGCGTGAACGCACGCGGTGGCGACGTCGTTCTCGACCTGCGAACCGTGGGTGAGCCAGTTGCCGTAGGTGATCTCGGAGATCTGCAGGCCGGAGTTGCCCAGGTAGCGAAATTCCATAGGAACCATCTTGGCCCACGACACTGGGACGTGTCTCGTGCGGCGATCACTATCCTGGACGCCATGGCCCGTCCCGTCGACCTCGCACGCCTGGCCGAGCTGCTGCGTGATTATCGGTTCGCATTTTTGGTCACCGTCGGTGATGACTACCGCGTCCGCACCACCGCGATCACCCCCACCTTCGAGGGCACCCGGCTGAACATCGGGCCGGTGGGGTCGCACGGCCGGGCGAACCTGTCGAGCCGCACCGCCGTCAGCCTGGTCTGGCCCGCCCGCGACGTCGGCGAATACTCGTTGCTCGTCGACGGCCAGGCCGAACTTCCCGAGGATCCGGCCGCCCCGGTGCTGGTGACGCCGACCAAAGCCCTGCTGCACCGGCCGGTGTTCGAACCCGGAACCCAGCAGGCGATCGGCACCGCCCATGACTGCGTGCAACTCAAGGCAGATTGACAGCCTGGGGGTTTAGGCTCGAATTCATGAGCGCTACCGTGGATTTCGATCGACTCGCCGAGAAGCTCGCGGGCCGCGACTACGCCTACCTGATCACCGTCGATGCCGAGAATCGTCCGCACCCGGTGCCGGTGATGCCGGTACTGCGGGGCGACACCGTGCACATCGGTGCGCTGGGCGGGCGGCGCAGCCGGGCGAACCTGGCGCGCACCGCGGATGTGACCGTGATGTGGCCACCGCCGGTTCCGGGCGGCTACACCGTCATCGTCGACGGCACCGCCCAGGTGTCCGATGCCGGTGAGCTGGCCAGCGTGACGATCTCGCCCAGCCGTGCCGTCCTGATCCGAGTCGCCACGCCCGAATCACCGGGCGAGACACCCTGTTACAGCGATTGCGTCGACCTTAAAGTCAGTCCGCGGGGAGCCTGAGCGGTCGTCCGGCCACCATCAGCACGACCTCGTCGGAGGCCGCGGCGATCCGCGCGTTGAGCACTCCCAGCAGGTCGCGGAACAGCCGACCCGACGCGGTGGCCGGCACTACCCCGCTGCCCACCTCGTTGCTCACCGCCACCACCGGCGCCGGGCAGGCCTGCCAGGCCGCCACCAGCTCGTCCATATCGGCGTGCACACCGTCCAGCGCGCCGCCGTCCCACACGTGGTGCAGGTCCATCCTCGCGGTGAGCCAGGTGCCCAGGCAGTCCAGCAGCACCGCGTTGGGGGCCGACCGCAGTTCCTCGGCGACGTCCGTGGTCTCGACGGTGCGCCAGCAACCGGGCCGCCGCGACCGGTGTAGCCGCACCCGCTCGGCCCATTCCGGGTCACCTTCGCGCACACCGCCGGTGGCCAGGTAGGTCACCGCCGGCTCGTCGGCCAGCAGCGCCTCGGCGTGCGCCGACTTGCCGGAGCGTGCTCCGCCCAGCACCAGCGTGCGGGTGCTGCGACCGCCTGCTGCGCCCACTCGCACCACCTCACCGTCACGCCCCGGCCGGGCGCCTGAATCTGACAGTACGGCAGTCAATTCCGGCTCGGAAGGATTGTGGTGGCTCAGGTGTACCGCGACGACATCGGTGCTGTCGGTGACGGCCCCCGACCGGCGCAGCCGCGAGATGGTCGCAGCGAACGCCGACAGGTCGTGGTGCTCGGTGCCGTGTCCGGTGTAGGTCCCGAACGTCTCCTCCAAAAACACCGCGTCGTAGCCGGCCTCGGCCACCGCAGTGTGCGTCCCCTCGGGCAGCGGCCCGGTATCGGTGGCCCAGAAGATCCGGCCGCCAACCGATTCCAGGTCATAGAGCACTGCGTCGCTGCCGATGTCGGCGCCGTGGGCGGCAGCCAGAACTCGCACGTCGTAGTCGCCGAGCCGGATCCGGTCACCGGGCTGCACGGTGATGAATCGCACCGGATCGTCGGGCCCCACCCAGTGCTCGCATTGCTGCAGGGCGCTGGGTGGGCCGACCACGTCCAGTGGTTCGACGGCCCCGGTCCAGTGCCTCATCAGCAGGGCAGCCGGGCCGACGTGGTCCGGGTGGCCGTGGGTGAAAAGGATGTGGCGGACCTTCGCCAGTGAGCGCCGCAGGCGCAGCGCGGCACGCGGCGCTTCCGGGCCGCAGTCCAGCAGCAGCACGTCATCGATCAGTGCGGCGGTCTGGCCGCGCACGTGTGCCGCCGTCGCGCAGGAGGCGCAGCGGCAGAACGGGTTGGGCCAGCCGTCGGCGCTGCCGGTGCCCAGCAGCAGGACTTCCATGGCACCTCCCGCCGTTGACTTCGCGCCCAGAGCGCGCCCCACTGGCGCTTTCCCGCCGTAGCAGCAGAGTCAACGTAAACGACGAAGGCCCGGCCCCCGAAGGGAGGCCGGGCCTCTCGTGCAACCAGACTTAGAAGTCCATGCCGCCCATGCCACCGGTCGGGTCGCCCGCGGGTGCGGCCGCCTTCTCCGGCTTGTCGGCGACAACGGCCTCGGTGGTCAGGAACAGGGCCGCGATGGAAGCCGCGTTCTGCAGCGCCGAGCGGGTCACCTTCACCGGGTCGGCAACGCCGGCCTTGAGCAGGTCCTCGTACTCGCCAGAGGCGGCGTTGAGGCCGGTGCCCGACGGCGAGTTGGTGACCTTCTCGGCGACAACGCCGGGCTCCAGGCCCGCGTTGAAGGCGATCTGCTTCAGCGGAGCCGACAGCGCGACACGCACGATGTTGGCACCGGTCGCCTCGTCACCGTCGAGCTTGAGCTCGTCGAGCGACGGAGCGGCCTGCAGCAGGGCCACGCCACCACCGGCGACGATGCCCTCCTCCACGGCGGCCTTGGCGTTACGCACAGCGTCCTCGATGCGGTGCTTGCGCTCCTTGAGCTCCACCTCGGTGGCGGCCCCGGCCTTGATCACCGCAACACCGCCGGCCAACTTGGCCAGGCGCTCCTGCAGCTTCTCGCGGTCGTAGTCGGAGTCGCTGTTCTCGATCTCGGCGCGGATCTGGGCCACCCGGCCGGCGATGGCGTCGGAGTCACCCGAGCCCTCGACGATGGTGGTCTCGTCCTTGGTGATGACGACCTTGCGGGCGGTGCCCAGCAGGGCGATGTCGGCGGTCTCCAGCGACAGGCCGACCTCTTCGCTGATGACCTGGCCACCGGTGAGGATCGCCATGTCCTGCAGCATCGCCTTGCGGCGGTCACCGAAGCCCGGGGCCTTGACGGCAACGGACTTGAAGGTGCCGCGGATCTTGTTGACCACCAGGGTGGACAGGGCCTCGCCCTCGACGTCCTCGGCGATGATCAGCAACGGCTTGCCGGACTGGATGACCTTCTCCAGCAAGGGCAGCAGGTCCTTGACGGTCGAGATCTTGGAGCTGACCAGCAGGATGTAGGGGTCCTCCAGGACGGCTTCCTGACGCTCGGCGTCGGTGACGAAGTAGCCCGAGATGTAGCCCTTGTCGAAGCGCATACCCTCGGTGAGCTCGAGCTGCAGGCCGAAGGTGTTGGACTCCTCGACGGTGATGACACCCTCGTTGCCGACCTTGTCCATGGCCTCGGCGATCAGGTCACCGATGGTCTGGTCGCCCGCGGAGATGCCGGCCGTGGCCGCGATCTGCTCCTTGGTCTCGACCTCTTTGGCCGTTGCGAGCAGACCTTCGGTGATCTTCTCGACGGCCTTCTCGATGCCGCGCTTCAGACCCAGCGGGTTGGCGCCGGCGGCCACGTTGCGCAGGCCTTCCTTAACCAGGGCCTGGGCCAGCACGGTGGCGGTGGTGGTGCCGTCACCCGCGACGTCGTCGGTCTTCTTGGCGACCTCTTTGACGAGCTCGGCGCCGATCTTCTCGTAGGGGTCCTCCAGCTCGATCTCCTTGGCGATGGACACACCATCGTTGGTGATCGTGGGGGCGCCCCACTTCTTCTCCAGGACGACGTTGCGGCCCTTGGGGCCCAGCGTCACCTTGACCGCGTCGGCGAGGGCGTTCAGGCCCCGCTCGAGGCCCCGACGGGCCTCTTCGTCATACGCAATTTGCTTAGCCATTGCGAAGTGATTCCTCCGGTTAGGGGGTGCACGTCTTGTCGGTCGGGTGCAGTGCCCGCGACGGACGGCTGTGGGTGTGCTCCGCAGGTGCGGCCCCGTGCCTCACCGTCCCGACCTAGCACTCACCGGTCGCGAGTGCCAACGTCATTTTTAGCACTCGCCTATGGAGAGTGCAAGGTTGCTAGAGATCGAGCAGCTGCTCATAGAAGCCGCCGAAGCCGCGGGCCCGGTTCACCAGGTGCACCTCCAGGATCCAGTGGCAGACCCGGCCGGTGGGGTCGGTCCGGCGCATCGGCTCGTCGGATCCGGGCGCGACGTAGAACCGCGCGTCGTCACCGGAGATCTTCTTGTGCGGAAACTCCCCGAGCAGGTGCCCGGCGATGGGGGCGCCGAACTCGAAGCCCTCGTCCTGGGCCAGGCCGACGACGTGTTCGAACAGCTGCGCGCCCGTGATGTCGGCGTGCGCGTCGAAGAAGGCGCGACCCGCGCTCCACACCCGTGGCAGCGCGTCACGCAGCGCGAGCTTGTCCGGATCCTCACCGAGCACGAAGGTGCGACCGAAGTCGGCCTCCCACTCTTCGAAGATCGGCCCCAGATCCAGGTAGGCGATGTCGTCGTCGGCCATGACGCGGTCGGGCGGGTCGGCGTGAAACGGCAGCAGGCTGTTCTCCCCGGCCCGCACCACCCGCCGATGCCAGTGCCGCGTCACCCCGAACATGTCCGCGGCCAGGTCGCGGATCTCATCGGAGAGCTGCCGCTCGCCGACTCCGGGGCGGACCATGCCGCGGCGCTCGATCACGTCGAACAGTTCGACGGCCTTGTCCTGCGCGTCGCGGAGCCGCTCGACACGGACGGATTCCGGCTCGCGCGGGGTGGACACGCCAGCGATCCTATCGGCTTGCCCTAGACTGCATCTCGATCAGATAGGAGACCGGGTGCGGGCTGAAGCAGCGCCCAGCACCCGGGCTTTGCGGGGCTGGCAACGCCGGGCTCTGGTGCGCTATCTGACCGCCAAGCCGCGAGATTTCCTGATGGTGGCCACCCCCGGCGCCGGTAAGACGACGTTCGCGCTGCGGATCGTCGCCGAGCTGCTCGCCGACCGCACCGTCGAGCGGATCACCATCGTGGTGCCCACCGAACATCTCAAGGTGCAGTGGGCATCGGCCGCCGCTTCCCACGGCATCGCACTGGATCCACGGTTCTCCAACTCCGACTCGCAGACCAGCTCCGAGTACCACGGCGTGGTCGTCACCTACGCACAGGTCGCCAGCCACCCCACCCGGCACCGGGTGCGTACCGAGGCCGCGAAAACCCTGGTGATCTTCGACGAGATCCACCACGGCGGCGACGCCAAAAGCTGGGGCGACGGCATCCGCGAGGCGTTCGACGATGCCACCCGCCGGCTGGCGCTGACCGGAACGCCCTTCCGCAGCGACGACAGCCCCATTCCCTTCGTCAGCTACGAGCCCGACGGCGCCGGCCACCTACGCTCGGTGGCCGACGACAGCTACGGCTACACCGACGCGCTGGCCGACGGCGTGGTGCGCCCGGTGGTGTTCATGGCCTATTCGGGTGAGGCCCGCTGGCGCGACAGCGCCGGTGAGGAGCACGCGGCCCGACTCGGCGAGCCGCTGACCGCCGAGCACACCGCCCGAGCGTGGCGAACCGCGCTGGACCCGGCCGGGGAATGGATGCCGGCGGTGATCACCGCCGCGCACACCCGGCTGCGCCAGCTGCGCGAGGGCGGCATGGCCGATGCCGGCGGCATGATCATCGCCACCGATCAGAAGGCCGCGCGCGCCTATGCGGTGCTGCTGAAACGGCACACCGGCGAGGAACCCACCGTGGTGCTCTCCGACGATCCCAGCGCGTCGGACAAGATCGCACAGTTCTCCGCGGCCACCAGCTCGTGGCTGGTGGCGGTGCGGATGGTCTCCGAGGGCGTCGACGTGCCGCGGCTGGCCGTCGGGGTCTACGCCACCAGTGCCGCCACCCCGTTGTTCTTCGCGCAGGCGATCGGCCGGTTCGTGCGGTCACGGCGGCCCGGCGAGACCGCCAGCATCTTCTTGCCGTCGGTGCCGTCGCTGCTGGGCCTGGCCAGCGAGATGGAGCAGCAGCGCAACCACGTGTTGGGCAAGCCGCATCGGGAATCCGAACGCGACGAGTTCGAGGACGCGCAGCGCCGGCGCGACGAACCCTCCGAGATGGACAACAAGTTCGAGTCGTTGGGTGCCGACGCCGAGCTGGACCAGGTGATCTTCGACGGCGCCTCGTTCGGCACCGCGACCCCGGCCGGCAGCGAGGAGGAGGCCGACTACCTTGGCATCCCCGGGCTGCTGGACGCCAACCAGATGCGCGACCTGCTGCGGCAGCGCCAGGAAGAGCAGTTGGACCGCCGGTCGAAAGTGGCCGCCGCTGGTGGGGCTCCGGCGCCGACGACCACGCACGGCCAACTGCGGGCACTGCGTCACGAGCTCAACGCGCTGGTGTCGGCGGCCCACCATCGGCTCGGCAAGCCGCACGGCTGGATCCACAACGAGCTGCGCCGGCGCTGCGGCGGTCCCCCGGTGGCGGCCGCGACGTCGGATCAGCTGCGGGCGCGGATCGTGGCGATTCGGCAGCTCCATCGCGAGTCATAGCCCGCGACGGGTGGGGTAGCCGGCGCCGGAGATTCAGCGAGTCCAGGCGCTGTGCGCAACCCAGGGCGATGCCTGCGCGGCCACCGACCACGCCCACTCCTGCGGCACGTCGATCACCCGATAGGCCTTGACGCCCGCGGCGGTGGCCGCGATCAGGGTGGCTACTCCGGCGCGGCGCTGAAACCAGCTCTGATGCACCGTCCAGCCGACAATGCCCGCGGTTTCGATGCAGTAGCGGCGCTGCTCCCAACTGCCGGTGCGCGCCGAGAGCCAGTGCGCGTCGACGCGATGCCCCAAGGCGCGCACTCGGTCGACGGCCAGCAATGCGGCGCCCAGCGTCATCGCCCCCCAGGCCGGCCAGCACCACTGGGGCAGCGCAATGAACGCCGTCGCAATCCCCAGCCCGGCCCCGGCGGCCACCGGCAACAGCAGCGCCCGCGTCCAGCGCCGGCGAGTCGCCGCCGCGCCGTGCTTGCGCAACGGGCCGGTGACCACGAGTGGGTCGGCGACCAACCCGGTCAGGACCTCTTCGGCGGTAACCCGCGGGCAGGGCGGCAGCAGGATCGACGACTCGCCTTCCCCGTTGACCCCGGTCATCGCCGCATCCAGCCGCGCGCCGCCGAACAGACGCACCAGCAGGGGGCGCCGCAGCGTTCCACCGCGCAACCGGCGCATGTCGTAGCTGTGTTCGCGCACCCGCAGCAGGCCATAGCTCAGCGCCAAGATGTCCCCGCCGGCGCCGGAACTACGGGACAACACCAGGCCTCCGTAGGTCACCAGCGAGCGCAGCACCGCCAACAGCATGGAGACCACCACCAGCAGGGCGGCGATCAGCGTCAGGCTCTGCTGGACGCCGAACTGTTCAGCAGCCTGAAGCCAGGACCGGCTCACCGGCGAATCCTCCAGCGCCGCCCAGACTCCGCTCTGATAGAGCGCACCCACCGCGGCCCCGACCATCACCAGCCCGGACAGACTCAGCGGGCTGTAGCGCAACCACGACGGCCGCCACCGCGCCAGCACCGTCGCCGGGGCCCGCACCGATGCGGTCGCCGTTTCGCCGGTTTGCCCGGTGTGGGACAGCAACGTCGCGCGCAGCCGGGGAACCTCGCTGCTCTCGACCGCGTTCAGTTCGAAGGCGCCGTCCGCGGCGGCATGCTGACCCGTACTGACCCGCAACACCGTCAGGCCCAGCATGCGGTGCAACAGCCGGGCGTCGGTCTCCACCGAGCGAATCCGGTTGCGGGGCACCGAAAGCACCTTGCGGCGCAACAGACCGGAGCGCAGCTCGACCCGGCCGGCGTCGGGGTCGGGTTCGATGCGGTAGGTGGTGGTGAACCACCGCGTCACGCCCACCACGGCGATCACCGACACCACCGCCAGCACCCAGGGGCGGTTGTCGGTCGCTGAGCCGAACACCACCACCGCGATCAGCAGGGGCAGTTCGCGCAGCACTTCGTGCAGCGGATGCACCAGCAGCATCCGCGGGCTCAGCCGTTGCCATTGTCCAGCGCGCTGTGTGCTGTTCATCAGCCTTCTCCGTGCCTGGGCAAAATGCGCCTGCGCGACGGCATCTCGCCGCGCCTTGCATGGAACCGTATCCGCACGCGTTGCCCAGTGACCGCCAGGCGGGGCGAATCGCTAGGAGAGCTCGCCGTCGTCGGCGGTGTCGCCTTCTGCCAAGTGGTGCAGGACTCGTTCGTTGAGGGCGGCGAGCATGTCGAGTTCCGCCGCGGTGAACAGGTCGACGAAGTTGCGGCGCACATCCTCCACGTGTCCGGGCGCCGCTTTCTCGATGGCGTCGCGGCCGGCCGGCAACAGGCAGACCATGGTGCTGCGAGCGTCGTCCGGGTTGGGTTCCCGGCTGATCAGCCCGTCTTTCTGCATGCGACGCACCTGATGGGAGAGGCGACTCTTCTCCCAGCTCAGTGCTTTACACAGTGCGTGGGCAGGCATGCGGTCCTCGTCGAGAGCCGAAAGCACCGCCAGAACTTCGTAGTCGGCCCCGGACAGGCCTGACTTCTGCAGGCGCCGGTTGAGGTGGGCCTCGATCTGTTGGTGCGCGTGCACGAAGGCCCGCCAGGCGCGGTCTTCGCGCGGGTTCAGCCAGTTCGGTTCCATCGGCCTCCACACCTCCTCAATTTGTTGACGCATCATCCAAACCAGCCTAAGGTTGAATAGTCAACCTTTTGAGCCTCAGTATAGACGGGACACCTCATGAGCAGCATCAGCATCATCGGCACCGGAAACATGGCCCGTGCCATCGGCACGCTGGCGGTAGCGGGCGGCAACACCGTCGAGATCATCGGCCGTGACCAGACCAAAGCCGCCGACCTGGCCCGGACTCTCGGCGGCGGCACCACGACCGGAGACTTCGGCGCCGTACCGGCCGGTGACATCGTCATCGTGGCCCTGTTGTACGCCCACGTCGTCCCGGTCGTCACCCAGTACGGAGATGCCCTCGCAGGCAAGGTCATCGTCGACATCAGCAACCCCTTCAACCCCGCGGCGGACGGGTTGGCCATCCCCGAGGGCACCTCGGTCGCGGAAGATGTGGCCAAGGCCGCCCCGGCCAGTGCCAGCGTGGTGAAGGCGTTCAACACCATCTTCGGTGTGGTGCTGGCCCAGGGCCGGCCGCTCGACGTCTTCCTCGCGGGCGACGACACGCGCGCCAAGGCGGCCGTGGCGGAGTTCATCGCCAGCCTCAAGCTGCGCCCGCTGGACGTCGGCGGGTTGAACATGGCGCACTGGCTGGAAGGAACGGGCCTGGTCATGATGGGCCTCGCCCGTCACGGAGTGGGCAACTTCGACTTCGCCCTCGGCGCCACCGCTGCCGCCTGAGCCCAGCGCCACTCGTCCACGCGAGGATTGCGCCGGGTGATCCGCGCCCCCGCAATGGTTGATGGATCACCGAAAGGAATCGCGATGAAACTTGGTTTTGCACTTCCCATCGTCGGGCCCGCTATCAGCAGCGCCGCTGGTCTGAGTGCGTTCTGCCGCGGACTCGAGGACCTTGGCTACGACACGCTGTGGGTCGGCGATCGCCTAGTCACCCCGGTCGCTATGCAGAGCACCTATCCCGGTAAAGAGCAGCCGTACCCACCGCAGATGACCCGCTACCTCGATCCGGTGCTGCTGTGGACCGTCGCCGCTACGGCGACCAGTCGGATCCGGCTGAACGCCAGCACGCTCAGCACGTTCTACTACGAGCCGCCACACCTGGCCCGGCTGCTGACCACGCTGGACGTGCTCAGCGAAGGCCGCCTTGACGTGGGCGTGGGCATCGGGTGGATGAAGGACGAACACGACATCGCCCGCAGTGCGAACTGGCGCCGCCGCGGGCAGATGCTCGATGACCTGCTGGCGTTCCTGCACCGGTGGTGGACCACCACCCCGGTGTCGTGGGACAGCGAGTTCTTCTCGCTGCCGCCGGTCCATGCCGACCTGCGCCCGGTGCAAGTCGGCGGTCCGCCCATCTGGATCGGAGGGGCCAGCGAGGCCGCGATGCGACGCGTCGGCCGCAGCGGGACCGGCTGGCTCGGGGTCGAAGGACTACAAGACGAGGTCACCGACCACCTGTGGTCGATTGCGCGCCGTGCGGCCAAGGAAGCCGGCCGCGATCCGGACGCGCTGAAGACGGCCATGCGGATCAACCTCGAACCGGGCACGTCGGTTGAGACTGTTGCCGGCAAGCTCGAGCGCCTCGCCGGGTCCGGCGCTGACGAGGCGATCGTGGATGCCTTCGCCATGTTCCCCACCCTTGACCAGATGCTTGAGTTCGCCGGCCAGGTGATCGCCCGATGGCGTGCTGGTCTGACCGCTTGATCGTCGTAGCTACCCCGGATGCGTAGCCGACTACTTACGTGGCGTCCTCGGCACCCAGCGCAGCGATGTCGGTCAGTTGCGCCACGATCCGGTCGGCCACGGCGGCATCCAGCGCCACGATGTGCACCGCGCCCGCCGACGACGCGGTGGTCACCCGCACATTGGCCAGCCCCAGCAGACGGTCCAGCGGACCCCGGTAGGTGTCGACGGTCTGCACCCGCGAGATCGGCGCGATCCGGCGCTCCTGCACCAACCACCCGGTGCGGGTGTAGACCGCCTGGTCACTGACGTCCCACCGGTGCACTTGGTAGCGCCACAGCGGGGCGATCACCGCCGAGACCAGAAACCCCACGGCGGTGACCCCGATAGCGGCGCCGTGCAGCCAGGCCAGCCGCTCGTCGGCTATCGCCCAACCCACCTGCAGCAGCGCCAGAAACAGCCAGGGCACCGCGCCGACCAGCGCCCAGACCAACGGCGCTCGGGAGCTGGGCGGATTGGTGGGATCGACCAGGCTGATCTCCGGAGACCCGTCTGCGTGCTGCGCCATGTAGGAGAGGATGTCAGGACGCAGGCTGCGCCGCACCGTCGACCGTACGACCGGCGAAATTCCACCCGGCGCACGATGCGTCACCTGAGTATCGTTGTCGCATGAGTAGCCGGGACCGATGGGCTGCGGAAGATGTGCCGGATCAAACCGGCCGTGTCGCGGTAATTACCGGCTCCAACACGGGAATCGGCTATCACACCGCGGAGATACTCGCCGGGCACGGCGCGCTGGTGGTGCTGGCGGTGCGCGACCTCGAGAAGGGCAGCGCGGCGGCGAAACGGATCCGCAACGCGCACCCGCAGGCAAGCGTCGAGGTCCAAGAACTCGATCTCAGTTCGCTGGCGTCGGTCCGCGAAGCCGCCGAGGCCTTGGGCACCGCCCACCCCCGCATCGATCTGCTGATCAACAACGCCGGCGTCATGTACACGCCCAAACAGCGCACCGTCGACGGCTTCGAGCTGCAGTTCGGCGTCAACCATCTGGGGCACTTCGCCCTGACCGGCCTGTTGCTGCCGCGGATGCTGCGGGTGAAGGGGTCCCGCGTGGTGACCGTCAGCAGTATGGCGCACCGGATCATGGCCGCGATCCCCTTCGACGACCTGCAGTGGGAGCACGGCTACAACCGGATCGCCGCCTACGGGCAGTCCAAGCTGGCCAATCTGATGTTCACCTACGAACTGCAGCGCCGCCTGGGCGCCAAACGCCGCTCGACCATCGCCGTCGCCGCGCACCCCGGCACCGCCAACACCGAACTGACCCGGCACCTGCCGCCGTTGCTACGTCCCGCGGACCGCTTACTGACGCCCCTGGTCGTGCAAAGCGCCGCGATAGGCGCGCTGCCCACGCTGCGTGCCGCCACCGACCCCGGGGTGACCGGCGGACAGTACTTCGGTCCGAGCGGCATCGGTGAACAGCGCGGATATCCCAAGCTGGTGGACGCCAGCAAGCAGGCGCACGACGTCGAGTTGCAGCAGCGGTTGTGGGCGGTGTCGCAGGAGCTGACAGGAATCACCTTCCCGGTCTGAGTCAGACTGTCGGGATGCGATCCGTCGAAGAGCACCAGCGGGCCGTCACCGACCTGATCCAGGCCCGACCACCGGTCACGGTCGCACTGGCCGACGCCGAAGGACTGGTACTGGCCGCGGACGTGATCGCACCGATCCCGCTGCCGGTCTTCGACAACTCCGGGATGGACGGCTACGCCGTGCTCGCCGACGACATCGCCACGGCGACACCTGAAACGCCGGTGAGATTGCCCGTCACCGAGGACATTCCGGCCGGACGCACCGATATCCCCACGATCACCCCGGGAACCGCGCACCGCATCATGACCGGGGCACCGATCCCCTGCGGCGCCGACGGGGTGATCCCGGTCGAGGCCACCGACGGCGGCACCGACGTGGTCCAGATCAACGCCGCCACCGCCAAGGGCCGCCACATCCGCCGGGCCGGCGGCGATGTCGCCGAGGGCGCCACCGTGCTCTGGGCGGGCCAACTCGTCAGTGCTCCGGCGGCCGGCCTGGCCTCGGCGCTGGGTCTGGCCGAGTTGACGGTGCGGCCCCGGCAGCGAGTGCTGGTGATCTCCACCGGTTCTGAACTGATCGAACCCGGCACGCCGCTGGAGCCCGGTCAGATCTATGAATCCAACGGGGTGATGCTGGCGGCCGCGGTACGTGACGCCGGCGCCGAGGTGGTGGCCGCCGTGACGGTCGCCGACGACACCGCAGCGTTCACCGAAGTCCTCGACCGCTACGGCGTACGTGACGGGGCGGTGGATCTGGTGATCACCAGCGGCGGGGTCAGCGCGGGAGCCTACGAGGTGGTCAAGGACGTCTTCGGGCGCGACGGCGATCAGGGCGTGCACTTCGTCAAGGTGGCGATGCAGCCCGGGATGCCGCAGGGCATCGGCCGCGTCGGCGCCGCGGCCATCATCACGCTGCCGGGCAACCCGGTCAGCGCCCAGGTGTCCTTCGAGGTCTTCGTCCGGCCCGCGCTGCGCCGGGCGATGGACCTGCCCAAGCCGGATCGCCCGCGCCGCACCGCGGTACTGAGCGAGAAGCTGGTCTCGCCAGCCGGCAAGCGGCAGTTCCGGCGCGGGCTGCTCGACTACGAAACCGGGACCGTCACCAACTACGGGCCGCCGGCCTCGCACCATCTGCGCTACCTGGCGTCGGCCAACTGCCTCCTGGACATCGCTGACGAGGTGACCGAGCTGCCGGTGGGCACCGAGGTGGAAGTCTGGGACCTGACCGGCTGATGCCCGGCAGGAGAGCCGACGCTGGGACCGCCGCATAGATCCCGGCGGTTCAGCGAGGCTCGACGAAGGAGAGCCGACGCTGGGACCGCCGCAGAGATCCCGGCGGTTCAGCGAGGCTCGACGAAGGAGAGCCGAAGCTGGGACCGCCGCATAGATCCCGCAGCTTCTAAGATGTCCCAATGGCCAGACGCCCCCGCGCAGCAGATGATCCCGGCGGTCTTCGGCACCTGATCGAGCTGGTGCGCTCGACGGTGCCGCCGATGCACAGCGCCGGGCTGCCGTTCATCGGCAGTGCGCTGGGTGTGGCGCTGCTGGGGCGCAACCAGCGGTGGCTGCGCGGCGCCGGGTTGCTGGCCGCAGGAGCCTGCGCCGGGTTCTTCCGGCATCCGCATCGGGTGCCACCGACTCGCCCCGGTGTGGTGGTGGCCCCGGCCGACGGCATGGTCTGCCTGGTCGACTCGGCACCCCCGCCACCGGAGCTGGATCTGCCGGACACCCCGCTGCCGCGGGTCAGCATCTTCATGTCGGTCTTCGACGCCCATGTGCAACGGGCTCCGATCGGCGGTGAGGTCATCGAGGTGGTGCACCGGGCCGGCCGGTTCGGGTCCGCGGACCGCCCAGAAGCCGCCGAGGACAACGAGCGCAACAGCGTGCGGATCCGTACCGCCGAAGGTGCCGAGGTGATCGCCGTGCAGGTCGCCGGGCTGGTCGCCCGGCGCATTCTGTGCAACGCCCGGCCCGGTGACCATCTGGCGATCGGCGATACCTACGGCCTGATCCGCTTCGGCTCGCGACTCGACGTCTACCTGCCGGTCGGAACGCGACCGCTGGTCGGCGTCGGCCAGCGCATGGTCGCCGGCGAGACCGTCCTAGCCGACCTGTCATGACGACTCCCGCCCAGCAGGCCCGCAGCCGGGGCACGGTGGGTCTGCACATCCTGCCCAGCTCCATGACGGTGCTGGCGATCTGCGCCGGCCTGACCTCGATCAAGTACGCGCTGGACGGCCAACCGCATCTCGCGATGGCGCTGATCGCCGCCGCCGCCATCCTCGACGGTCTGGACGGCCGGGTGGCACGCATCCTGGACGCCGAGTCGCGGATGGGTGCCGAGATCGACTCCCTTGCTGACGCCGTCGATTTCGGGGTGGCGCCCGCGGTGGTGATCTATGTGACGCTGCTGTCGACACAGCCGGCGGGCTGGATCGTGGTGCTGCTGTATGCGGTGTGCGTGGTGCTGCGGCTGGCCCGGTTCAACACGCTGCTCGACGACGCCACCCTGCCGGCCTACACCCGGGAGTTCTTCGTCGGGATGCCCGCACCGGCCGGTGCCATCACCCTGATGGGCCTGCTGGCCGCCAAGCTGCAGTTCGGCGACGGCTGGTGGACGTCACAGTGGTTCACCTGCATCTGGGTGGTGGGCACCTCGATGCTGCTGGTCAGCCGAATCCCGATGCGCAAGATGCACGCCGTGTCGGTGCCGCCGCACCTGGCCGCGGTCCTGCTGGCGGTGCTGGCGCTGGTGGCCGCGGCGGCTTTCCTGTTCCCCTACGTGCTGGTGCTGGTGCTGATCGGGCTGTACCTGTGCACCATCCCATTCTCGGTCCGCAGTCAGCGCTGGGTCGCCGCACACCCGGAGGCCTGGGAGGACGCGCCCCGGGAGCGCAGGGCCGCGCGGCGGGCGATTCGCCGGGCACAGCCGGGCCGTCGCCCGGGGGTGCGGCGCGGCATCCGTCGACCCAGTGGGCAGTCGATGGCCCGGTTGCGGCTACGCAAGCCTGGCCGGTAGCGCCGGCGACTAGCGGGCGCAGTAGCCCTGTGTCGCCGAGGACAACGCCCGCCGGTAGAACTCGTCGAGCCGTCGTGCGTCGCTGACGGTTCGGGTTGCCTCGTCGAGTTGGCCGGCGCAATCGGGTGAGTGCAGCAGCTCCCATCGGCGGCCGATCTGGGCCAGCATGATCTGGTTGAAGCCGTCGATGCGTGCCCGTGAGGCCGCCAGCTCGGGAGCGGTGGACGGGGCCTCCGCCGGGTCCAGCTTCCACTGGGCGAACCGGTAGTGCTCGGCGGCCTCGGTCGCGGCGATCTGGTCGGCGAAGATCCGCCGCACATAGTCGGGGTCGAGGTCTTTCCCGGCGGCCTCGGTCGCCAGCTTCACCAGTTGCTGGTCGACCCGGGCCGGGTCCTCGATGGCACCGCCGGTCTGCCATTTGATCGCCGCCACGTCGTCGGCGACCTGGAGCCGCTGGGCCGCCGCGTCCACCAGGTCGGACAACGGGGACGCACCCTCGGCCCGGGCCGGAGGGGCCAGCAGCAGGACCGCGCAGAGCACCACCGTCAGAGTGTGTGACCGCATAGGCTCTATTTAAGCGCGTGGCAAAACCACACTGCGGCTGTCGAGCGTTTGACGGCACCACCTAGTTAGGTGCCGGTGGTGCTTGGGGTTGGAAGGGTTGGTACCACCACCATTG
>NZ_UWOA01000018.1:0-81740 GCF_900604305.1 Mycobacterium sp. P7213 | reverse complement strand
ACCCGCGGCTGCGCTATGAACGATGTCGCTGCCCTGCAACGCATTACGCTCGACCTTAGATAGCGGCCAACTCCGACTCGAAAGTCCCGTCCTGCGGTAACCAACCCGCGAATATCAGACTTGATACGCGTCGATACGACACGCTCGACAACCCACATTCACCTGGTCACGAAGCGGCGGCCATGACGACGGTCGTGGCCGCCGCTTCACCCTGGGACTTGACAAACATCCCTACATATCAGTGCAAAGGGAGTCAGATCATGACGCTGTTAGGCGGAGCGGTGTACGCCGGTTTCTTCGCTCTGGCTGCGGTGTGGCTTGCCGCCACCAACCCCGACGCAGCCGAAGAGCGGGCTCAGGCGAACGCGAACCGGCAGGACCTCTCGAACGCGGCCAAGACTGCGGCCGGACCTGTCGGGTCCAGCCCTTGCTGCGCCGGCCAGTCTTCGTCGTAATTCAGGTGCCGGCGGCGATCCGCTCGGCTTCGACGATCCGCCCAGTCAACGGGCCGACACGGAGGGCTCGGTCGAGCCGCGGGTGAGCTGCGAGTCGTCACCGCCGGTCGGCGCCGCCACCAGGGTCAGCAGGCTGGCTTCGGGGCGGCAGGCGAACCGCACCGGCGCGAACGGTGAGGTGCCGATCCCCGCTGAGACGTGCAGGCGCATGTGCGCACCCCACTGCGAGGGCCCCTTGACCCGGGAGCGATCCAGCCCGCAGTTGGTCACCAGTGCGCCGTAGAACGGCACGCACAGCTGGCCGCCGTGGGTGTGGCCGGCCATCACCAGCTGATAGCCGTCGGCGGCGAACCGGTCCAGCACGCGTGGCTCCGGCGAATGGGTCAGCCCCAGGCGCAGATCGGCGGTCAGGTCGGCCGGACCGGAGATGGTGTCATAGCGGTCCCGCTCGATGTGCGGGTCGTCGACGCCGGCTGCGGCAATCCGATGGCCGGCCACGTCGAATTCACGACGGTTGTGGGTCAGATCCAGCCAACCCCGCTCGGTGAAGGCCGCCCGCAGGTCCTGCCAGGGCAACGGGACGCCGTGGATGCGATGTGTCGGCTTGGTCAGGTACTTCGCCGGGTTCTTCAGCCGCGGACCGAAGTAGTCGTTGCTGCCGAACACGAACACGCCCGGCACCGACAGCAGGTCACCGAGGGCCTGCACCACCGCCGGGACCGCCTTCGGGTGGGCGAGATTGTCGCCGGTGTTGACCACCAGGTCGGGCTCCAGGCGCACCAGCTCCCGCAACCAGGCCTGCTTGCGGCGCTGCCCGGGGCGCATGTGGATGTCGCTGATATGCAGCACCCGCAGCGGTGAAGATCCGGGAGCCAGCACCGGCATCGTCGCCTCTCGCACCACGAACGCATTGCGTTCGATGAGCGCGCCGTAGCCGATAGCGAGAGCCGCCGGCCCGAGCGCCGCCGAAGCGGCGACCACGGACCGGGGCAGGGCAGGTGAAGGGGCCATGGCGTTCAGACTACTGCGCCCAGCGCGCGCTACCGCGGTTAAGGCGGCGGCGCGGGGGGCGGCAGCAGCGGAATGGTGWTCGGCGGCAACCCGGGAATCTCCACCACCGTCGAACCCACCGGCCCGATCGGCGGCAGACCGTCCGGCGGCGGTGGCGGTGGCGGCGGGATGCCGTTGCTGACCTCGATGGTGACGATCGAGCCGGGAATGGTCTGACCGTTCGGTGAGGTGCCGACGACCGCCCCGGAACGGGCGCTGCTGTTGACCCAGTTCGGCTGGTCGGCGACCTGGAATCCGGATTCCTTGAGGCGCAGGCGCGCGGCATCCACTTCCAGGCCCACAACGCTGGGCACCCGGGAATTGGGGCCGCCGTCGACGTACCGCGGCTCGGTCGGCGGCATGATGACATCGCCGAAGTCGGTGGCGATCGGCTTCATCGCCGCGAACCAGGTGCGGGCCGGCTCGTTGCCGCCGTAGAGGTCCCCGTCCCCGCAGTGCCGCAGCGGGAAGGAACACAGATCCGACGGCGAGCTGGAATCGTCGAAGATGTAGTTGGCCGCAGCGTAGCGGTTGGTGAAGCCCAGAAAGCCCGACGAGCGGTGGGCCTCGGTGGTGCCGGTCTTGCCCGCCATCGGCAGATCCCAGCCCACCGAACCGGCGGCCGGTGCCGCGGTCCCGCCGCCCTGGATATCCTTGCTCAAGGCGTTGGCCAGCGTGTTCGCGAGCCCTTCGGGAACCACTCGCTCACAGGTCTCGGTGGTCACAGCCACCTCGTTGCCGTTGCGGTCGAAGACCTTGTCGATCGGGTTCGGCGGGCACCAGACCCCACCGGAGGCCAAGGTGGCGGCAACGTTGGACAACTCCAGCGCGTTGACCTCGATCGGGCCCAGGGTGAATGAGCCCAGGTTCTGGCGTTTGACGAAGTCGGCCAGGCTCTCGTTGCTGTCCGGGTCGTAGTCGCGGGCCGTGCCCGGGTCGGCGTAGGAACGCAGGCCCAGCTTGATCGCCATGTCCACCGTGCGGCCGACGCCGACCTGGGAGATCAGCTTCGCGAACGCGGTGTTGGGCGAGGTGGCCAGCGCGGTGGAGACGTTCATCGGCGACCGGTAAGGCGCGACGTTGACCACGCACCAGGTCTCTTTGGGGCAGCCCTTGGCGCCGCCGCTGCCCATGCCCTTGGTCTGGAACCGGCCGGGCACTTCGAGATCGGCGCTGATGCCCATGCCCATCTCGAGAGCCGCGGCCACGGTGAATGTCTTGAAGATCGACCCGGCGCCGTCGCCGACCAGTGAGAACGGTTGCGGCCGCATGGTCTCGCCGAGGTCGGCGTTGAGCCCGTAGGTGCGGTTGCTGGCCATGGCCAGCACCGGGTGTGCGTCACTGCCGGGCTTGATCACGCTCATCACGCTGGCGATGCCCTGCACGTTGGGGTTGGCGAAGTTGTCGATCGCCTGCTTGATCGGGGCCTGCACGTCTGGGTCCAGCGTGGTGTGGATGACGTAGCCGCCGCGGGCCACTTGCTCCTTGCTGATCCCCGCCCGCGTCAGGTACTCCTGCACGTAGTCGCAGAAGAAGGCCCGGTCGCCCGCCGCGATGCAGCCCCGGGGCAGCTCATTGGGCTGCGGCAGGATGCCCAGCGGCTCCTGCTTGGCCGCGCGCAGCGCGTCGGCCTCGCCGGGGATGTTTTCGATCATGGTGTCCAGCACCAGGTTCCGTCGTGCCAGTGCGCCCTCGGGATTGGTGTAGGGGTTCAGCGTGCTGGTCGACTGCACCATGCCGGCCAACAGGGCCGACTGCTGCCAGTTCAGGTCCACCGCATCCACGCCGAAGTAGGTCTGGGCCGCGTCTTGGACGCCGAACGAGTTGTTCCCGAACGACACCAGGTTGAGGTAGCGGGTCAGCAGCTGCGGCTTGGTGAAGGTCCGGTCCAGGGTGAGCGCCATCCGGATTTCCCGGAGCTTGCGCGCCGGGGTGGTCTCGATCGCAGCGCGCTTCTCGGCATCGGTCTGGGCCAGCACCAGCAGCTGGTAGTTCTTGATGTACTGCTGTTCCAGCGTCGAACCGCCGCGGGTGTCGATGTCCCCGGAGGCGTAGCCGGCCAGACCGGTCAGCGTGCCCTTCCAGTCCACCCCACTGTGTTCGGCGAACCGCTTGTCTTCGATGGAGACGATCGCCAGCTTCATCGTGTCGGCGATCTTGTCGCTGGGCACCTCGAACCGGCGCTGCGAGTACAACCACGCGATCGTGTTGCCCTTGGCGTCGACCATCGTCGACACCGCGGGCACATCACCGCTGACCAGCTGGGCCGATCCGTTGGCCACCACGTCGGAGGCGCGGTTGGACATCAGGCCGACACCGCCGGCGACGGGAAACAGCAGCGCCGCGAGCAAGACGGCGGCGAGCAGACAACACCCGGCCAGTTTGAGCACAGTAGGGCCGGTCGGGGGGCGCTCCGACATGGCTAACACACTAGCGGTGGTCGCAAGCGCGGCGGAGCCGGGCGAAGCGGGCCGTCGCCATCGGCCCGCCCCGCCGTCGGGGAACCCCGCACTGCTTCAATTGACGCACGTGTTAAAAAATGGCGGTCCGTGCCGGGTCGCGTCGCTGATCGCGGCTCAGATCATGATCGGACGGCACGGTCGTCCCAAAAATGTGCCGACCAACCTGTTGCGCAGACAGCACCTGACCACCTAACTTGGACATCAAGTGCGATTCAGGTAACACTGATGACACGATGTGGCGCAGATCGCAGTGTGTCGGTCGACGCCGATGTTGAATAGGTGGCTGCCGGCGGCGGCCGGGACGGAGGATCGTCAGTGTCTGTTGCAGGGACAGCGGTTCACAACACCAGCATGCCAATGGCTTCAGCATCCCAACCCCCCCGAACCGTCTTGCGCGGCGTGCAGGACGAGAGTCGAATCGCCTGGGTTTCCAAGGCCGTCTGCCGCGGTGCGGACCCCGATGAACTCTTCGTACGCGGTGCGGCGCAACGCAAAGCCGCAGTGATCTGTCGGCACTGCCCGGTCGTGCTCGAGTGTCTGGCCGACGCCCTCGACAACCGGGTCGAGTTCGGTGTCTGGGGCGGCATGACAGAGCGGCAACGCCGGGCGCTGCTCAAGCAGCACCCCGAAGTGACCTCCTGGCGCGAGTACTTCGTCGCGCAGCGTAAGCAGCGTGACGCCGGCTGATGCCCGGCTGAGCCTTCTTCGCGTCTTCTTCTACTTTTTCGCCGTCAGCTGATCGGCGATCGCGCCGAGCGCCTCCAGATCGGAGACGTCGAACGGCAATGACGGCACCCCCACGATGGGAACCCGCGGGTTGGCCCGGGTGAAACGCGAGAGCAGCCGGATCTCACGCTTTGCGGTAGCACCGCGTTCGGCGTGAATCTGTAGCGCCGCGGTGGTGAGTGCCTTCGCCCCGTCGGGCAGCGACGCACCGATCTGGGGCTCCTGCAGCGTCTCGATCGCGTCGATGGCGCGCTCGATCGGCAGGTCGCACAACATCGGATGGGTGCGGTTGAGAATCAGCCCCGCCAGCGGCATGTGCTCTTGGGAGAGCCGGTCGACGAAGAACGACGCCTCGCGCAACGCGTCGGGTTCGGCTGCCGACACCACCACGAACTGGGTGCCGCGGCGTTTGAGCAGGTCATAGGTGCGGTCGGCCTTCTCCCGGAAACCGCCGAAAGTGGCATCGAGGGACTGCACGAAATTCGCTGCATCGGAAAGCATTTGCGAACCCAGCACCGTCGAAAGGGCCTTCATCGCCAGGCCGAGCGCGCCGGCGACCAGCTTGCCGATGCCCCGCCCCGGGCCCAGCAGCAACTTCCACAGCCGGCTGTCCATGAAGCTGCCCAGCCGTTTCGGCGCGTCCAGGAAGTCCAAGGCATTGCGCGACGGCGGGGTGTCCACGACCACCAGATCCCAGCGGTCCTCGGCGAGCAGCTGGCCGAGCTTCTCCATCGCCATGTACTCCTGCGTGCCGGAGAGCGAGGTCGCTACCGTTTGGTAGAACTGGTTGCCCAGGATCGCCTCGGCCCGCTCCGGGCCGGAGTACTGCGTCACCATCTCGTCGAAGGTGCGACGCATGTCGAGCATCATCGCGTGCAGCTCACCTGGCACCTCCGCGGGCAGTGGCACCCGCTGTGGGTGGTTGCCCAAGTCGTCGATGCCCAGCGCCTGTGCCAGCCGACGGGCGGGGTCGATGGTCAGCACCACCACGGTGCGGCCGTATTCGGCGGCCCGCAGCGCCATCGACGCCGCGGTGGTGGTCTTGCCCACACCGCCGGCGCCGCAGCACACCACCACCCGATTGGCGGTATCGGCCAGGATCGCCGCCAAGTCCAGTGCCAGCGGTTTGCCGGTCGTATCGGGTGTCATCGAACCCCCTGTTGGCCGAGAATTTCGGAAAGTTCATAGAGGCTGCCGAGGTCGACCCCGTCGGCGATCGTCGGCAGGTGCAGCCGCGGCACATCCAACTGCTGCAGCTGATCGGCCGTTTCCGTCCGGGCACTGATGCGAGTGGCGTGCTGGATGGTTTCGGTCAGCAGACCGGCGAAGTTCTCGTCGGACAGCGTGATCCCCGCCGCGGCCAGCCCGCTTCGGACCGCGTCCGCGTCGACGACACCTTCGGCCGCCTTCGCCAGGTCGGCGGGATCCAGATGAACGGCGATGTCGCGGTTGACGATCACGCTGCCGATCGGCAGGTCCAGCTCGCGCAGCTCGTCGATGGCCTCCAGGGTCTCCTGCATCGGCAGGGCCTCCAGCAGCGTCACCAGATGGATCGCGGTCTGGTCGGAGTGCAGCAGCTTCACCACGCCGTCGGCCTGCGAGTGCACCGGGCCGCCCTTGGCCAGCTGCGACACCGCCTTGGTGACGTCGAGGAACCGCGCGATCCGCCCGGTCGGCGGCGCATCCACCACAATCGCGTCGTAGACCGGCTTGTTGTTCTTGTCGGTCTGGATCACGTGGTACTTGATCTTGCCGGTGAGGATGACGTCTCGCAGACCGGGCGCGATGGTGGTGGCGAACTCGACCGCCCCGACGCGCCGCATCGCCCGCCCGGCGATCCCCAGGTTGTAGAACAAGTCGAGGTATTCCAGGAACGCGGCCTCGATGTCCATCGCCAGCGCATCGACCTGCCCGCCGCCCTCGGCGGTCGCGACCTTGAGCGGGGCGATGGGCAGCGGAGGCACATCGAAGATTTGCGCAATGCCTTGGCGTTCTTCGACTTCCACTAGAAGGACTCGGCGTCCGCCGGCCGCGAGCGATAGCGCGAGCGCGGCCGCCACCGTCGTCTTGCCGGTACCGCCCTTGCCGGTCACGAAATGCAGCCGGGCCTTCGTCAATCGCGAAGGCCAGCCGAGAAGCGGCTCGCTGCTGGATGTGGCTGTCACTACTGCATGCTAACCAAGTGCTTGAGCGTCCTAGCGATAAGCTCGCTGCCATGAGTCAACGCACGGTCTGGGAGTACGCCACCGTCCCCTTGATCACGCACGCCACCAAGCAGATCCTCGACCAATGGGGAGAAGACGGCTGGGAGCTGGTCTCGGTGCTGCCCGGGCCCTCCGGTGAGCAGCTCATCGCCTTCCTGAAACGCCCGCGATGAGCTGGCGGGCACGGCTGACCGAACTCGGGATCGAGCTGCCCGACGTGGTGGCGCCGCTGGCGGCCTACGTGCCAGCGGTGCGCACCGGCAACGTCGTCTACACCTCGGGTCAGTTGCCGATGCAGGCCGGCGAATTGCCGCGCACCGGCAAGGTGGGCGCGCAGGTCAGCCCGGAGCAGGGCCACGCGCTGGCCCGGATCTGCGCGCTCAACGCGCTGGCCGCGGTGGATGCCCTGGTTGGCCTCGATGCCGTGGCCCGGGTGGTCAAGGTGGTCGGGTTCGTCGCGTCGGCGCCGAACTTCAACGGGCAGCCCGGTGTGGTCAACGGGGCCTCCGAACTGTTGGGTGAGGTGTTCGGCGATTGCGGCCAGCACGCCCGGTCCGCGGTCGGGGTGGCCGAGTTGCCGCTGGATGCGCCGGTGGAGGTCGAACTGATCGTCGAACTGAAGGCCGCGGCGGAGTAGCCAGGCGGTGTCGGCCAGTCATCCCGCGTACGGTCGGCTGCGGCCGGTCACCGAGACCGCGTCGGTGCTGCTGGCCGACAACCCCGGGCTGATGACCCTGGACGGCACCAACACCTGGGTGCTGCGTGGCCGCGGCAGCGACGAGGTGGTGATCGTCGACCCGGGGCCCGATGACGACGAGCACCTCGGCCGGCTGGCCGAGGTCGGCCGGATCGCCCTGGTGCTGATCAGCCACCGGCACTTCGATCACACCGAGGGCATCGACAAGCTGGTGGACGCCGTCGGGGCACCGGTGTACTCCGCGGGTAGCGGATTCCAGCGGCGGCTCGGCGGCGGGCTGATCGACGGTCAGGTGATCGACGCCGCAGGCCTGCGTATCACCGTGTTCGCCACTCCGGGCCACACCGCTGACTCGCTGTCGTTCGTGCTCGACGATGCCGTCTTGACCGCCGACACCGTGCTGGGTCGCGGCACCACCGTCATCGACTCCGAGGACGGCGACCTGACGCGCTACCTGGATTCGCTGCGGCGCCTGCGCGGGCTGGGTAGACGCATGGTGCTGCCCGGGCACGGACCGGAGCTGCCGAACATCGAAGCGGTGGCCGACGGCTATCTGGCTCACCGCGAACAACGGCTCGACCAGGTGCGCTCCGCGCTGGCCGCGCTGGGCGAGGACGCCACGGCCCGCCAAGTCGTCGAATACGTCTACACCGACGTCGACGAAGAGCTGTGGGGCGCCGCCGAATGGTCCGTGCAGGCCCAGCTGAACTACCTGCGGGGCTGACCCGCGCGAGGCTGGGGGCACCTCCCGCTCGCGAGCCTGTAGTTAGCGCGGCGGCTACTCGTACTTTTCCGCGCTAACTACAGGCTCGGCGAGGGGCTTTGGTCTAGCGAGGGGCTTTGGCCGAGTGACTACCGCGCCCGGCGGGCCAGCCGCTCGGAGTCGGAGATCAGCACGCTCTTGCCCTCGAGCCGGATCCAGCCGCGGTGGGCGAAGTCGGCCAGCGCCTTGTTCACCGTCTCCCGCGAGGCCCCGACCAGCTGGGCGATCTCTTCCTGGGTCAGGTCGTGGGTGACCCGCAGGGCCCCACCCTCCTGGGTGCCGAACCGTTGCGCCAGCTGCAGCAGCTGCTTGGCGACCCGACCGGGCACGTCGGTGAAGATCAGGTCGGCCAGGTTGTTGTTGGTGCGGCGCAGCCGGCGGGCCAACACCCGCAGCAGCTGCTCGGCGATCTCGGGCCGATCAGAGATCCACGACCGCAGGGCGTCACGGTCCATCGAGACCGCGCGCACTTCGGTGATGGTGGTCGCGCTCGAGGTCCGGGGACCCGGGTCGAAGATCGACAACTCACCGAACATGTCCGAGGGGCCCATGATGGTCAGGAGGTTCTCCCGGCCGTCGGGCGACCGTCGGCCGATCTTCACTTTCCCGGAGACGATGATGTACAGCCTGTCGCCGGGCTCTCCCTCGGCGAACACGGTGTGTCCACGCGGAAAATCCACGGGCTGAAGCTGCTTGGTCAGCGCGGCTACCGCGCTGGGCTCAACTCCCTGGAAGATTCCGGCCCTCGCCAGGATCTCGTCCACGATGCCCCTTAGATGTTTTTGATGAAGGTTTTAAAGCGGTAAGCGCGGGCCGCTACCCGGCCAGCCACCTGAGTCTAGAGCCAGGCGTCAAGCGAGGTTACAACGCTACGCACGATTGGCATGCCGATTCGGCGGAAACCGGGGATTCGCCTTCTGTTCCCGGCTCAGCCCGGTTTCGATGCGTTCCAGCCCGACCGCCGACAGCATCAGCAGCGTCGGGATCGCGGTGATCAGCAACCAGGACACAAGTCGTCAGTAAACATGGGCAAGGTCTCGTTGGGGTCACAGATTAGTACCCTGTCGGAGGTGACAGTGGACAAAGCCTCGCGCCCGGCGCGGACCGAAACCCGGACCGGACTGGTCCGGCGGGCACGTCGGATGAATCGGACTCTGGCCCAGGCCTTTCCCGACGCCCACTGCGAGTTGGACTTCACCACGCCCCTGGAGTTGGCCGTCGCCACCGTGCTGTCGGCGCAATGCACCGACGTGCGGGTGAACCTGACGACGCCGGTGTTGTTCGCCCGCTATCCCACCGCGCTGGCCTACGCCCAGGCCGATCGCGCGGAGCTGGAGGAGCTGATTCGGCCAACCGGCTTCTACCGCAACAAGGCGGCTTCGCTGATCAACCTTGGCCAGGCCCTGGTGGAACGCTTCGACGGCGAACTGCCCGACACCATGGACGAGCTGGTGCGCCTGCCCGGGGTGGGCCGCAAGACCGCCAACGTGATCCTCGGCAACGCGTTCGGGGTGCCGGGCATCACGGTCGACACCCACTTCGGCCGGCTGGTGCGACGCTGGGCCTGGACCAGCGAGGAAGACCCAGTCAAGGTCGAGCACGCGGTCGGTGAGCTCATCGAACGCAAGGAATGGACACTGCTCAGCCACCGGGTGATCTTCCACGGCCGACGGGTCTGTCACTCCCGCAAGCCGGCCTGCGGGGTGTGCGTGCTGGCCAAGGACTGCCCGTCATTCGGCATCGGGCCTACCTCCCCGATGGAGGCTGCTGCCCTGGTCAAGGGCCCCGAGACCGAGCATCTGCTGGCCCTGGCCGGGTTGTAGCGGATCCCTGGATCAGATTGCGCCGATGAGCCGACCGAGCGGATGGACGCTGACCGGCCTAGCCGTATTGGTGGTGGTGGCTGCACTGCTCACCGGGCTGGTGGCCGAACTGCGCCGCGAACCGGCCGCCACGGAGCCGGGCCGCAGCGGGTCCATGGCCGGCGCCGCAGCGGACCTGGCCTCGCTGCGCCAGCGCGCCGACCTGCCACCCTGCCAGGCGGGCCCGGGCGACAGCGGGCCGAGCGCGCTGCGCGGGCTCATTGTCGAGTGCGCGGCCGACGGTTCGCCGATCGACGTGGCGGCAATGTTCGCCGGCCGGAAGGTGGTGCTCAATCTGTGGGCGTACTGGTGTGGGCCGTGCCGAGACGAGCTGCGGGCGTTCGCCGAATACCAGCGCCGGGCCGGGCCGACCGTGACAGTGGTGACGGTGCATCAAGACGACAACCAAGCCGCCGGATTGGCCCTGCTGGCCGAGCTGGGCGTGCGGCTGCCCACCCTGCAAGACGGCCGACGGCAGCTGGCGGCGGCGTTACGGGTGCCCAATGTGATGCCCGCGACGGTGGTGCTGGCCGCGGACGGTAGCGTTGCCCGCATCCTGCCGCAGCCCTTCGCCAATGCCGAAGAGATCGCCGCCGCCGTCGAAAACAGCGGCCGCTGATGTGGGGTGATCAGGATCCGGCACGCAAGGGAGGCGCGGTGAGCGCTGGCGAGTCCCAGCCCGGTGCCCCGTCGTGGTTGCGCCCGCTGGTCGACAACGTCGAGAAGTTGCCGAAGGCCTACCTGCACCGGCTGCCCGCCGATGTCCGCGCGATGATCACGGCGGCCAACGCCAAGGCCAGCGTCACCGGACGCCGGCGCGACGCGGCCGTACTGGTGCTGTTCTCCGGCCCGCCGGGCGGCCCGCCGGAAGCGATATCGGAATCCGCTGACCTGCTGGTCACGGTGCGCGCCTCGACGCTGCGTCATCACGCCGGCCAGGCCGCATTTCCGGGCGGAGCGGTCGACCCCGACGACGACGGGCCGATTGCCACCGCGTTGCGGGAGGCCAACGAGGAGACCGGGATCGACCCGGTCCGGGTGCACCCACTGGTCACCCTGGACAAGGTCTTCATCGCCCCCTCGGGGTTCCACGTGGTGCCGGTTTTGGCCTACTCCGAGGATCCCGGACCGGTGACTGCGGTGGACCCGGGCGAGACCGCGATCGTGGCCCGCGTTCCAGTCCGGGCATTCATCAACCCCGAGAACCGGTTGATGGTTTACCGTGATGCGCGCAGTCGGCGTTGGGCAATGCCGGCTTTCCGGCTCAACCAGATGCTGGTCTGGGGATTCACCGCCCAGGTGATCTCGGCGATGCTGGATGTGGCCGGTTGGGCACAGCCCTGGGACACCAGCGAGGTACTCGGGTTGGACGAGGCCATGGCTTTGGTTGGAGAAGAACCTGGTGGAACGGGGATGACAGGGATATGACGTCGTCGCAGTGGCTGGACATCGCCGTGCTGGCGATCGCCTTCGTTGCCGCAGTGTCTGGCTGGCGTTCCGGCGCGCTGGGCTCCCTGCTCTCCTTCGTCGGTGTTGCGTTGGGGGCGATGGCCGGGGTGCTGCTGGCCCCGCACCTGATCGAGAGCGTCTCCGGCGCGCGGCTGAAACTGTTCGCCGCGCTGTTTCTGATCCTGGCCATGGTTGTCATCGGCGAGGTTGCCGGAGTCGTGCTGGGCCGGGCGGTGCGCGGAGCGATCCGCAACCCCGGTGTCCGCGGCGTCGACTCCATCGTCGGGGTGGTGCTGCAGCTCGGGGTGGTGCTGATCGCGGCCTGGCTGCTGGCCACCCCACTGACCGCATCCGATCAGCCGAGCCTGGCCGCCGCCGTCAATGATTCGCGAGTGTTGCGTCAGGTCGACGACGTCGCGCCGCAGTGGCTCAAGAACGTGCCTCGCCGGCTCTCGGCGGTGCTCGACGATTCCGGGCTGCCGGCCGTGCTGGAGCCCTTCAATCACGCCCCGATCGCCGCGGTGGATGCCCCCGACCCGGAACTGGCCGCCAGTCCGGTGGTGGAAGCCACTGCGCCGAGCGTGCTGCGGATCCGCGGTGTGGCGCCCAACTGCCAGAAAGTCTTGGAAGGCACCGGATTCGTCATCTCGCCCAATCGGGTGATGACGAACGCGCACGTGGTGGCCGGCTCGGACAGCGTCACCGTGGAGAGCGGCACCAAATCGTATGACGCCACGGTGATCTCCTTCGACCCCAAGGAAGACATCTCCATCCTGGCGGTGCCCGATCTGCCGTTGCCGCCGTTGCCGTTCGCCCCGTCGCCAGCGCAGGCCGACACCGATGCACTGGTCCTGGGCTACCCCGGCGGCGGGGTCTTCGAGGCCACCCCGGCCCGTATCCGCGACGTCATCAACCTTGAGGGCCCCGACATCTATCGCAACACCACCGTCACCCGCCGGGTTTACACCATCAGAGGCACTGTGCAGCAAGGTAATTCCGGTGGCCCCATGATCGACATGGACGGGCGGGTGATCGGCGTGGTGTTCGGTGCGGCGGTCGACGACGCTGACACCGGTTTCGTGATGACCGCTGAAGAGGTGGCGGGTCAGCTCGCCCGCATCGGCGACACCCAGCCGGTCTCGACGCAGACCTGCGTCGGGGGAGAGTGAGTTAGTCTCTGCCGCTCAAGAATTGCCTCAGGTGGTCGTTGACCACCTCGGGTGACTCTTCGTGAGCGAAATGCCCTGCGCCGGGCACCGACACATACTTCCCGTGCGGCGCGTACCGCCGGGTCTTGTCGACCGGGTCGGCCAGCACGTAGGGGTCGTCCTCGCCGCGTAGGTGCAGCAGCGGAATGTTCAGCGTGCGCAGGTCCAACGCCTTCATGAACCGCCGGCCTTCAGCGCGGAGCTGACTGCGCACCGCCCAGCGCTGGTACTCCAGCGCGCAATGGGCCGCCGACGGAATCTGTACCGCGGTGCGCAGGTGACTGATGGTCTCGGCGAAATCCGCACTCGCCTGCCAGTTCGCCCCGGCTCTACTACGCACCAAGCGCTCTAGCCCGGCTCCCTCGCGGCGGGTCAAGGAGCGTTCCGGCCAGAACGGCACCTGGTACCGCAGCAACCACGGCAACAGCGCCCGGCCCTGATCGGCGTGGGTCAGCGCCGAGTTGCGCAGCGCCGCCGGATGCGGCGAGCTGATGACGGCGATGTCGCGCACCAAGCGGGGGTGCAGCAGCGCGGTCGCCCAGCACACCAGGCCTCCGTCGGCGTGGCCGACCAGGGTGGCCGAGGAGTGTCCCAGAGCCCGGATCAGCCCGGCGGTGTCGCCGGCAAGCGTCCAGCCGTCGTAGCCGCGGGGAGGCTTGTCGCTGCCACCGTAGCCACGCAGATCGACGGCGACGACCCGCGCATCGCTCAGCCCGCGCAACTGATGACGCCAGGTCCACCAGAACGAGCCGAAACCGTGCAGCAGCATCACCAGCGGCCGCGACGTCGGCGGGGCGTCAGCGGCGCTGGCCGCGTCTTTGCCGACCGTTGTCGCCTCGACGACATGGAACCGAATGCCGTTGGCGTGGATGTCCCAGTGTCGCCACGGCCCGTCGATGCGGGTGATCGACGGATCCGGTGGCGGCACTACCAGCCCGAGGGATCGGTGGTCGGCCTGCCGGGCGAGCCCGCCGGTGACGCCGACGAGCCGTGCAGGCGGTCCGGATCGGGGCGCAGCGCCTCCGCGGTCTCACGCACCGATTCGATCGTTTGGCGCGGCCCGCGGATCCGGCGCACCCGCAGGAAGCCGAGCAGCGCCAGGGCCACGGTCACCACCAGCATGATCCCGAACACGATCAGGTAGGCGGCCCAGTCCTGTAGCCACATGTTGAGTAGCTCGGCGACGAAGAAGAAGAAAAAGAAGGTGGAGTAGAACAACACCACCAGGGCCGCGATGAAGAACACGCTGCCGGTCAGGCCCTTCTTGACGTCCCGAGTGATCTCGGCGCGGGCCAGTTCGACCTCCGCACGTACCAGTGTCGACATCTGCGCCGTGGCATCCTTGACGAGGTCGCCCAGGGACGGGTCGGAGGGCAGCGCATGCGGGTCGGCCAATGGGATGGTCGCCAAGGTGTTGGGCACGCCGTTGCGGTCCGCCCTGGCTGCGGCGCGTGATGCATTCCTGCGATCGCCCTTGCTCACTGGCTGTCCTCCCGTTCGCCGTCGTCGCGGCTTAATGTTGCCATGCGGTAGCTGACCCGACGAGTGACCCCGGAAAAGCTGCAGCAGATCCCGGGGCCCATGGCGGCGGCCCGCGCGTCCGGCTCCGTCGTTCTTGCGATTCCCATTAGGCTGTTCTCTACCACCGGGGGTGGAGTTGATCGACGGGAGAACCGCAGTGCAGATCGCACACCGCTGGTTGCTGCGCGCCGCGCCGGCGTTGTTGGCGTGGGTGACCCTTGCCGCCCTGGCCACGGTGGTCGCGCCGGCCGGCCCGGTGGCCGCCGACGACAAGGTGGTGATGGGCGGTGGCGCCGGGATCGTGGTCGACGAGGACACCCTGTGCACGCTGACCTCGATCGGCCACGACAAGACCGGTGCGCTGATCGGTTTCACCTCCGCACACTGCGGTGGCCCGGGCGCCCTGGTGGCCGCGGAGGGCTCAGAAGGCAACGGCACGATCGGCCAGATGGTGGCCGGCAACGACGGCCTGGACTACGCGGTGATCGAGTTCGACCCGAACAAGGTGACGCCGGTGTCCAACTTCGGCGGCTTCGTGATCAGCGGGATCGGGCCGGACCCCAGCGTCGGTCAGATCGCCTGCAAGCAGGGCCGCACCACCGGCAACTCCTGCGGCATGACCTGGGGACCGGGCCAGGACCCGGGCACCATCGTGATGCAGGTCTGCGGACGGCCCGGCGATTCCGGCGGTCCGGTGGTGGTGAACAACATGCTGGTAGGCATGATCCACGGGGCGTTCAGCGACGCGCTGCCGACCTGCGTGATCAAGTACATCCCGTTGCACACGCCCGCCGTCGTGGTCTCGATCAACGCGGTGCTGGGCGACATCAACGCCAACGACCGGCCGGGCGCGGGCTTCGTCCCGATCGGCTAGGCCTGGACTGTGGCTGTCAAGCCCTAGTCGGCTGCCCGGATCGCGTCGAACACGCTGGGGTCCACCAGGGTTGAGGTGTCGCCGAGTTCGCGCCCGTCGGCGATATCGCGCAGCAGCCGCCGCATGATCTTGCCGCTGCGGGTCTTGGGCAGCTCCGGCACGATATGGACGTTGCGGGGCTTGGCGATCGGCGAAATCTCCACCGTGACGCGCTCGCGCAGTTCGTCGACGACCGTGGCGCCGCTGTGGCTGTGCGATGCCGCCAGCACCACGAACGCGCAGATCCGTTGGCCGGTCTGCTCATCGATGGCGCCGACGACGGCGGCCTCGGCCACCGCCTCGTGGCCGACCAGAGCGGACTCCACCTCGGCGGTGGAGATGCGGTGCCCCGACACGTTCATCACGTCGTCTATCCGGCCCAGCACCCAGATGTCGCCGTCGGCGTCGTAGCGGGCGCCGTCACCGGCGAAGTACCAGCCCTGCTCGGCAAAGCGCGACCAGTAGGTCTCGATGAAACGCTCCGAGTCGCCCCAGATTCCGCGGGTCATCGACGGCCATGGCTGGTCGATGACCAGGTAGCCCGACACCGGTTCCCCGGCAGCATTATCCGGAGACAACAGATCGCCGTGGTCGTCGACGATGCGAGCGGAGATCCCGGGCAGTGTTGTCATCGCGGCGCCCGGCTTGGCCGCGGCCACACCGGGCAGCGGGGTGATCATGGCCGCGCCGGTCTCGGTCTGCCACCAGGTGTCCACCACCGGGAGCGCGTCCGCGCCGATCACCCGCCGATACCAGCGCCAGGCCTCCGGGTTGATCGGTTCGCCGACCGAACCCAACAGTCGCAGACTGGACAGGTCGTGGGCGTCGGGGATCTCGCGGCCCCACTTCATGAACGTGCGGATCAAGGTGGGTGCCGTGTAATAGATGGTGACACCGTATTTTTCGATAATTTGGAAATGCCGGTGCTGGTCCGGGAAATCCGGGGTGCCCTCGTAGATCACCTCGGTGGCGCCGTTGGCCAGCGGCCCATACACCGCGTAGGTGTGGCCGGTGACCCACCCGATGTCGGCAGTGCACCAGAAGACGTCGGAGGCGGCCTTGAGGTCGAAGACGTAGTAGTGGGTGTAGGCCGCCTGGGTCAGATAACCGCCACTGGTGTGCACGATGCCCTTCGGCTTGCCCGTGGTACCCGACGTGTACAGCAGAAACAGCGGCTGCTCGGCCTCGAACGCCTCCGGGGTGTGCTGCGGTGCGGCAGGATCCACCACGTCGTGCCACCACAGGTCGCGGTCGGGGTTCCACGACACCTCGCCACCGGTGCGGCGCACCACCAGCACGTGCTCGACACTCGCGGCCTCGGCCACCGCTTCGTCGACCGCGGGCTTGAGCGGTGCGGGCTGGCCGCGGCGGAACTGCCCGTCGGAGGTGATGACCACCTTCGCCTCGGCATCGTCGATCCGGGAACGCAGCGCGTGCGCGGAGAAACCGGCGAACACCACGGTGTGCAGAACGCCCAACCGCGCGCACGCCAACATCGCGATGACCGCCTCCGGGATCATCGGCAGATAGATCGCCACCCGGTCACCGGCGACCAGGCCGAGCCCGGTCAGCGCGTTCGCGGCCCGGGAGACCTCGGCGAGCAGGTCGGCGTAGGTGATGGTGCGGGTGTCGCCGTCGGGCTCGCCCTCCCAGTGGATCGCCACCCGGTCGCCGTGGCCGGCTTCGACGTGGCGATCCACGCAGTTGTAGGCGACGTTGAGCGTGCCGTCGGCAAACCAGCGCGCGAACGGAGCGTCCGCGTAGTCGAGCACCTCGGTGAAGGGCGTCGCCCAACTGAGCCGGTTTGCCTGCTCGGCCCAGAACGCGAGTCGATCCGCTTCGGCTGCGCGGTACAGGTCGGGACCTGCGTTGGCTTGGGCGGCGAACGCAGCGGAGGGTGGGTACGACGGCGCCGAAGCGGCAGGGGTTGCGGTCACGGTCACCGAGCCTAATCACCGCGGCGGTAGTGTCACAGCCCGTGACCACTGCGCAGGATCCGCTGGCCCCACTAGTTGAGCTGCCCGGTGTCTCTGAGGCCAGTGAACAGGTACGCGACGAGCTGGCTCGGGTGCATCGCCACAAGACCAACATGCGGGGCTGGCCGGTCAGCGCCGCGGAGGCCTCGCTGCGGGCGGCGCGGGCGTCGTCGGTGCTCGACGGAGGTCCCGCGGCCGTGGACGCCGCCTCGACCGCTGACCCGGTGTTCGCCGGCGCTCTGAGGGTGGCCCAGGCTCTGGAAGGCGGGGAGACCTCTCTGGTCGAGGTGTGGCGTCGTGCGCCACTGCAGGCCTTGGCCCGGCTGCACGTGTTGGCTGCCGCGGACCTCGTCGACGAGGAGCGCCTCGGCCGGCCCGAAGGCGGCGCGGCGGTCGGGCGCCGACTCGAGATGCTGGCCGACCTGGCCACCGGTGGCACGTCGGTGGCCGCCCCGGTGTTCGCCGCGGTGGTGCACGGTGAGTTGCTGACGCTGGCGCCGTTCGGCAGCGCCGACGGAGTGGTGGCCCGCGGGGCGGCCCGGCTGGTCACGATCGCCAGCGGTTTGGACCGTCATGGGCTGGGAGTGCCCGAGGTGACCTGGATGCGCAACGCGCGCGACTACCGGCGGGCGGCGGCCGACTTCGCGACCGGTTCAACCGAGGGTGTCAGCGCCTGGCTGCTGCTGTGTTGCGGTGCGATGCGCACCGGTGCGCTCGATGCGCTGGGGATTGCTGAGGCGGGTCGCTAGGCGCCGATTCGGGCCGCTCGAGCAGGGCCTGGAACTAACGAAGCGGGCGGCGCTCCGAATGATTCGGCTCGCCGCCCGCTAGCACGGTACACGGTTACCAAGCGTCCAACTTGGGCTGCGTGGGTGGCCTCGGCGCTCCTGCGGTGTTCTTCGGCTGCAACCCCACCCAAAGGGTTGGCAACACCGATCACGTTCCGCAATTACGCAGGCCCGCAACACTTCTGCCATCTTCGCGGCTGTGGCTCCGCGTGGGTACCGCTCTCCGTACTGGGAAGTGCGGCTCGGGAGATCGATCCTTCTCTTCCGGGTCGACCCTGGCCTTACCGGCTTCCGTGCTTCCTTTGTACTACGTGACGCACGACACAGCAAGGCCCAATCGCATATGGCGGGTGCCGCGTCATCGGATTGTGATCAGCGATATTTGCTGGAGGCGGGATCAGGGCACCAGTCGTCGCAGCAGGGAGTAGGTCAGCGCGCCGGCAGCCAGTGCGCTGACGCCGACCGCGGCAGTGGTGGCCAGCGCGGCACCGGAGGGCGCGGGGATGCGGTCACGCAGCGACACCGGCCGCGAGAAGGTCAGCACCGGCCAGCCGTTGGCGATCGCCTCTTTGCGGAGTGCGCGGTCGGGGTTCACCGCCGACGGGTGCCCGACCACCTGCAGCATCGGCAGGTCGGTGATCGAGTCCGAGTAGGCGTAGCAGTGCTCCAGCGGATAGCCCTCGCGAGCGGCCAGCTCGCGGATGGCCTGCACCTTGCCTTCGCCGTAGCAGTAGAACGCGATCTCGCCGGTGTACTTGCCGTCGGCCACGACCATCCGCGTCGCCATGGCATGGGTGGCGCCCAGCGCTCGGGCGATGGGCGCCACGATCTCCTCGCCGGAGGCCGACACCACCACCACGTCGCGGCCGCAGAGTTTGTGATCGGCGATCAGCTCAGCCGCCTCGGCGAAGATCAGCGGCGTGACGATGTCGTGCATCGTCTCGTTGACGATCGCCTTGACCTGTTCCACGTTCCAGCCGGTGCACATGTTGGTCAGGTGGGCGCGCATTCGCTCCATCTGATCGTGGTCAGCGCCGGACAACAGCATCAGGAATTGCGCATAACTCGACTTGAGCACGGTCCGACGGTTGATCAGTCCCTGGTCCATAAAGGGTTTGCTGAAGGCCAACGCGCTGGACTTCGCAATGACCGTCTGATCGAGGTCCAGGAACGCTGCTGTACGGGTTCGAGGGGCCGGGAAAGGTGCCGCAGGGTCGGTTGCTGACGTAGGCGCTGAGTGCGGCTGCGGGGTGGATGCGGTCACCGCCACAGCATAGGTGCGAGCGGTCTGCTAGCCCGGTGCTACGGAAGAAAGAGCACTTCACACGTAGTGCGAGATTTAGGTCGCCATTTGATAGCAACACTTGCAAACACTTGCGCCGGACCACCCATTCGTGTGTATAGTGGCATCACTCGGCTTATGCTGAGGGTGTATCGGCCCGACCCCCCGGGGTTGATACGCGACGACCTCCGCCTCCTCCCCCCCTGGCGGGGGTCGTCTTTTTTATCCGGTAATTAGTTCGCCGGAGAGTCCTCACACTGACTGGAACGTGTTGCAGATTCAGCTTTTCGTACGATTAGTTTGGTTCTAGCGATAACGCATAACTTCGAGTTATCCCCAGTTGGAAATTTCATCCACACTTGCCACGGATCGGGTGTTGCGCCGGGCGGCGTCGCGCCACAGTGAGGCGGTGAGCACAGCCGCCGGCCTGCTGGCCCTTGTTACCGAACCGGTGCTGCGCGACGAGCTGGACCGGGTGGCCGCGGCGGCGGGTGTACGCGTCATTCACCTCGGCACCGAGATACCGAACCGCAGGGCGTGGTCGGCTGCCGCCGCCGTGGTGCTGGACGAGGAGGCTGCCGCCCGGTGCGGTCCGGCCCGGTTGCCGCGCCGCCCCCACGTCGTCGTGCTCGCCGGCGGCCCACCCAGCACCCTCACCTGGCAAGCCGGCGTCGCCGTCGGGGCGCACCGGGTGCTTGCCCTGCCCGCCGAAGGCAATGAGCTGGTGGCCGCCCTGGCCGAAGCCGGTGAGTCGGTGCGCGACGGGGCGCGCCGCGGCGACGTCATCGCGGTGATCGGCGCACGCGGGGGAGCGGGCGCATCGCTGCTGGCAACGGCACTGGCCCAGCATGCCGGTGATGCGCTGCTGGTCGACCTCGACGCGTGGGGCGGGGGCATCGATCTGCTGGTGGGCACCGAGAACGCTGCCGGCCTGCGCTGGCGCGACTTGGCGCAGCACAGCGGGCGGCTGACCTGGTCGGCGCTGCGCGAAGCGCTGCCCCGCCAGCGCGGGGTCAGTGTGCTCTCCAGTGCCAGCCGGGGCGACTCGGCCTATCAGGCCACTGACGTCGACGCCGGCACCGTCGACGCTGTCGTGGATGCGGGCCGTCGTGGCGGGGTCACCGTGGTCTGCGACCTTCCCCGGTCGTTGGTCGATCCCGCCGAAACCGCGCTGAGCGCCGCCGATCTCGTGGTTGTAATCAGCTCCTGCGACGTACGGTCGTGCGTGGCCGGCGCCGCGGTCGCACCGCGGTTGCGCGCGGTGAATCCGCACGTCGGCCTGGTCGTGCGCGGACCGTCTCCCGGCGGACTTCGGGCTGCGGAGGTGGCAGAGATCGTCGGGTTGCCGCTGCTGGCCGCGTTGCGCGCCGAACCCCGACTGGCCGAGCGCCTCGAACACGCGGGTCTGCGCTTGCACCGCCGCTCCGCACTGACGGCGGCGGCCGGCCGGGTCCTTCAACTGTTGCCACACCGGAAAGACCTGGCGTCATGAGGGATTCGCTGATCGACCGGGTCCGGGAACGCCTGGCCTCAGAGTCTGGGTCATCGGAGCTGCACCCCCGCGCCGTGGCCGCAGCGATCCGGGCTGAATCCGGCGGTGTGCTCGGCGATACCGAAATGCTCTCCAGCCTGCGCGTTCTGCAGACCGAACTGACCGGCGCCGGCGTGCTGGAACCACTGCTGTGTGCCCCGGGCACCACCGACGTTCTCGTCACCGCCCCGGATGCGGTGTGGGTCGACGACGGAGCGGGATTGCGGCGCAGCGAGATCCGGTTTGCCGATGAAGCCGCTGTGCGACGGCTGGCGCAGCGGCTGGCGGTCGCTGCGGGACGTCGGCTCGACGACGCCCAGCCGTGGGTAGACGGGCAGCTGCACGGCTTCAACGTCGGCGGCACCGGCGAGTTCAGCGTGCGCCTGCACGCGATTCTGCCGCCGGTTGCGGCCGACGGGACGTGCTTGTCGTTGCGGGTGCTGCGTCCGGCCACCCAGGACCTGGTCGCACTGACCGCCGCGGGCGCCATTGCGCCGCAGGCCGCCGCCCTGCTGTCCGAGATCATCGCCGCCCGGCTGGCGTTTCTGGTCTCCGGCGGTACGGGAGCCGGAAAGACAACCCTGCTGGCCGCTCTGCTCGGCGCAGTCAGCGAAGGCGAGCGGGTGGTGTGCGTGGAGGATGCGCCCGAGCTGCAACCTCGCCACCCCCACCTGGTCCGACTGGTGGCCCGCGCGGCCAACGTCGAAGGTGCCGGCGAGGTGAGCTTGCGCGATCTGGTCCGGCAAGCGCTGCGGATGCGGCCGGATCGGTTGGTGGTCGGCGAGGTTCGGGGCGCCGAAGTGGTCGACCTGCTGGCCGCATTGAACACCGGCCACGATGGCGGTGCCGGGACCGTACACGCCAACAGTTCGGCCGAGGTTCCGGCCCGCCTGGAAGCGCTTGCCGCTTTGGGTGGTCTGGACCGCGCCGGCCTGCACAGTCAGCTGGTATCAGCGGTCCAGGTGCTGATGCATGTCGGGCGGGACCGCGCCGGCCTGCGGCGACTCACTGACATCTCGATGCTGCGCCGCACTGCCGCCGGGCAGGTGCAGGTCGCGGCGGTGTGGCAAATCGGACGCGGACTGACCGACCACGCCGCCGAATTCCGCGCCCTGCTGCGCGAGCGGATGCCGGCGTGAGCGGGCCCGCGACTGCGGCACTGGCGCTGGCCGCGGCGATCCTGCTCGGTGCTTCGCCACGCCGCCGCATCGCACCGGCCGGCCGCCCAGGCCGCGGTGCGGTCGCCGGGTGGGTCAGTCGTGGGAGCCTTATCGGCGGGGGGGCCGGCGTCGCTGTGCTGGCCGCACTGGTCCTGCCGCGCAGCACCTGTCTGGCTGCCGTCGTGTTGGGAACCACTGCCGTCCTGCGTCGCCGCCGTGGTCTGCGCCGGGGTCGGGCCGTCGCGGAGGCGCGCGCCCTGGAGACCGCGCTGGATGCGCTGGCCGGTGAGCTGCGCGTCGGAGCGCACCCGGTGCGGGCGTTCGCTCTGGCGGCCGCCGAATCCGAGCATCCCGCGGTGGCCGCCGGCCTGGGCGGTGTCGCCGCTCGGGCGCGGCTCGGGGCCGATGTCGCGACCGGCCTGCGTGAGGCGGGCGTGTCCTCGGCGCTGCCGTCGCAGTGGGAGCGGCTGGCGGCCTATTGGGAACTCGGCGGGCACCACGGCTTGGCGATCGCCACGTTGATGCAAGCCGCGCAACGCGATATCGCTGCCCGGCAAAGGTTCTCGGCGCGTGCCGAAGCCGGCATGGCCGGCGCCCGGGCCTCGGCGACGCTCTTGGCCTGTCTGCCGCTGCTCGGCGTGCTGCTGGGCCAGCTCATCGGAGCTCGCCCGGTGGTCTTTCTGCTCGGCGGAACGGGCGGGGTGCTGTCGCTGATCGGGATAGGTCTGGTCTGTGCCGGGCTGCTGTGGTCAGACCGGATCACCGCTCAGGCGGGCGGTGTCCTATGAGCGCCGCTGCGATCTTGCTGGCGGTGGCGGTGCTCGCTGCCGCCGGACCGGCGACGGCGCGGGGACGGGCCCGGCCACCCCGGCCAGAGCGGCCGTCCCCACGGCAGCCAGTCCCAGGCTCCGATGCGTTGGCCCTGGCGGCCGACCTCGAGGTGTTCGCGCTCTGTCTGACCGCGGGGATGTCCGTGTCCGGGGCGGCTACGGCCACCGCCCGGCACGCGTCGCCGGCGCTCGCGGCGGCATTGCACCGCGGGGCGGACCTGCTGGCGCTGGGTGCCGAACCGGGCGTGGCCTGGTCCGCGCCGAACGGTCAGGCTGCCGGCGCACTCGACCCGACGACTACCGCGGTGCTACGCATGGCCCGACGTTCGGGATCATCGGGTACCGCGCTGGCCGGTGGGCTCGGCGAACTTGCCACGCAGTGTCGCGACGAGGCGGCGCATTCGGCGACGGCCGCCGCAGAGCGGGCCGGGGTGTTGATCGCCGGGCCGCTCGGACTGTGCTTTCTGCCCGCATTCGTGTGCCTGGGCATCGTGCCCGTCGTGGCCGGCCTGGCCGGCGATGTGCTGCGGTCGGGCCTGCTGTGATCGGGCGATGCATCGCCGACAGGCCCCACCAGCCGGAAAAGGTTACCGATGAAGGAGGTTGTGTGAGCACACGTATAACTCAGACGCGCAACATGTTTCGCGTTCTATCACTGAAGATGGTGCTGCTGGCATCCGATGACTCCGGGATGTCCACGGTGGAATACGCGATCGGGACGATCGCTGCCGCGGCGTTCGGCGCGATCCTCTACACGGTGGTCACCGGTGATTCGATCGTGTCGGCACTGAACCGGGTGATCGGGCGCGCGCTGAACACCAAGGTCTGACGGGTCGTGCGCGGCCGTGCGCGATTCGTCGGGGACACCGGCGCCAGCACGGTCGAGGCGGCGTTCGCGCTGGCGACCCTGGTCTGCGTGCTGGTGTTCTGCCTGGCCGGGATCACCGCGGTGTCCGCCCAAATCCGCTGCGTCGACGCCGCGCGGGAAGCCGCCCGGCTCGCGGCGCGTGGCGACGCCTCGGCGGTCGCCGTGGTGGTACGACGAATCGCGCCCGACGGTGCGACGGTCCGGCTGCGCTCCGAAGGTGACGTGGTGGTTGCCCGCGTCACCGCCCGGCCGGCTCTGTTGCCCGGCTTGGCGATCAGCGCCGAAGCGGTCTCCGCGGTCGAGCAGTCGCGGTGAGGCCGGCGGGGCCACCGTGGCCGCGGCCGCGATGGTCGCGGTGCTGCTGAGCGTCACCGGCGGCGGCTTCGTGCTCGGTGGGGCGGTCATCGCCCGACACCGTGCCCAGGCCATCGCCGACTTGGCGGCGCTGGCTGGTGCGGGCCGGCTTCCCGCCGGGCCCGCCGAGGCCTGCGCACGGGTCAAGATGCTGGGCGCGCGGATGCATGCCGGTGAAATCACCTGCACAGCAGATGGTCTCGATGTAGTGGTCACCGTCGCAATGCCGGTTCCCGGCTGGCGCCTCGGTCCCGCCTCGGCGACGGCGCGGGCCGGGCCGGTCGGCTAGGGAGCCTCCCCAGCGGCGCTCAAGCCGGCTTCGGCGAGTTCGGCGTCGTCAGGCAGTCGCAGCGCGACCATCCCGGCCACGGTCCCCTCGTCGAGTTCCACCTGGGTGATGGTCACGTGGACCGGCGCCCAGCCGCCGTCGTGCTGGCGCAGTCGCAGCACCCCGCTGACCGGCCCTTGCGAGCGGGCCATCTCGTTCTCCATCCGGGTGGCCTGCTCCTGGTCGTCTGGGTGAACCCGCGATGCCGCCGGACTGCGCCAGTCGTAGAGCGGGCACGGCTCATCCAGCCACTTCAGCAGTCGCCGGTTGGACAGATCGCCCATGACCCGGTACACGCCCGGCTGGGCCAGTGCGCGCAGGATCTGCTGCGCCAAGTAGTCGGGGCGTTGCACTACGCCATCGAACTGGCAGCGCCAGTTCATCCCGCGTGTCACCAGATGCACCCGCCCGCCGGGGACGGTCTCGCGCGCCGTGCGGACCACGAAGCCCACCCGAATGGTCTCACCGGTGAAATCGGTGACATCCCAACTGCTGCAGATGGTCTGTCCGGGCTCGGCGCGGATCGCCAGGGCCAGCACCTTGTTCTCGTTCGGGCTGAACTCACGGGCGGGCAACTCTTCGACGAACGCGCGGCCGTGAGTGGCCTCCACCTCCGGGTCCTTGCCGCTATTGATCAGCGACTCCCTGGTGTCAGTGGCCACCCCCAGCGTCAGGTCCCACTTCAACGGGCCGGGGATGGGGCGCTCGGGCGGCTCCATGTCGGCCGGTCCCGTCCAGACGTGCACCCCGTGCACCCGGCCATCGGACATCACCACCGGTTCGGTGCGGATCACCCGATCGCGGCGGGGCGTGATGCTGGCCAGGGCCTGCCCGGTCCGAACCGATTCGGCGATCGCGGTGTGAATAGCCGCGAGGTGTGGGCTGCGTCTCAGGAACTGGGCCAGCGACACGAGATTCTTCAGCTGGCGGCCCTGCGCGACGACTACCGGTTCACTCCCGAGAGTTTCTACCAGCAACCAGTCGTGCGCCATAAGTCGGGATATTACGACTACTGCCCTTCTACCAGCGTCAACAGTGAGCAATTTCCCGGATTCGACGCTCGCTTGCCGCCGTGCGCCGCGCCCCCGAGTTGCGGGGGGTCCGTTGCAGCCGGTAACTTACGGCCGCATCCGGTCATGTGCCGGTTTGGGAACGGATCGCATCTCTCGACCGTTCGTCTTACTGTCCCGCGTGTCCTTTCGCGCGGTGACGCTCGTCACTGCGACGCAGTCGACGGGGTAAGGGCTCGGGGGAGTCGGCCGTTCGGGGGGTCGGCCGACTCCCGCAGTCATTCCGGGCCCGCATGCGAGCCGTCGAGGTTGCCGAGCACCAATCGCAGCACTCGCACCGCGCCTTCCTTGTCCAACGGGTCATTGCCGTTACCGCACTTGGGCGATTGCACGCACGACGGGCAGCCGTGCGGGCACTCGCAGGATTCGATCGCCTCCGCGGTCGCGGTAAGCCAGGTGGCTGCCGCGCGGAACCCGCGCTCGGCGAAACCGGCGCCACCGGGGTGACCGTCGTAGACAAAGACACTGGGAAGGCCTCCCAGCGCGTCCGGGCCCGCCGCGGTGGACAGGCCGCCGATGTCACCGCGGTCGCAGCTGGCCACCAGCGGGAGCAGGCCGATGGCCGCGTGCTCGGCGGCGTGTAACGCCCCGGGGATCGCAGGTTCGGCGATCCCGCGGTCCGCCAGCGCGTCGGCAGTGATGGTGTAGACCACCGCCATGGTGGGCAACGTCGCCGGCGGAACGTCCAGGTCGATGAAATCCAGTACCTCCCCGGTCGGCAGCCGCCGCAGATAGCCGACGATCTGGCGCGTCACCGTCACCGGCACCAGGCCGAGACTGACCGGACCGAACCAGGCGCGTTCGCCCTCCCCCGTCACGTCGATGTCGGTGATCTCGCGTGCGAACGTGGCGTAGCCGGGGTCCTCGGCGTGCACGAACGCGATCTGCCGCTCGGTATCCAGCGAATCGACCACATAACTTTCACCCTGATGCAAATACACCGCGCCGGTGTGCACCGTGGCCGGCGCTCGCCCGGCGTCGACGCTGCCCAGCAGGCGGCCGGTGTCGGCTTCCACGATCACCACCTGCCCGCCCGCCGACCCGCGGATCTCCACCGTCGCGTGCGGGTCGAGCCCGGGCGCCGGGAAGTACTTCTGCGACCGCCGTCGCAACAGTCCGTCGTCGACCAGACCGTCGGCCACCTGCTCGGCGCCCAACTGCGCCACCTCGGCGACGGTCAACGGCAGTTCGGCGGCCGCACACAGCAGCTGCGGCCCCAGCACATAGGGGTTTCCCGGGTCGATCACCACCTGTTCGATCGGCTTGTCCAGCAGCGCCGCGGGGTGATGCACCAAATAGGTGTCCAGCGGGTCGTCGCGAGCGACCAAGACGATCAGTGCCGTCTGGCCCCGCCTACCCGACCGGCCGGCCTGCTGCCAGAACGAGGTCACCGTGCCGGGAAAGCCGGCCATCACCACCGCATCCAACCCGGCGATGTCCACACCGAGTTCCAGGGCGTTGGTAGTCGCCAGGCCATAGAGCTCACCGTCGGCCAGCGCGCGCTCCAAGGCACGGCGATCCTCGGCCAGGTAGCCGGCCCGGTAGGAGGCGACCTTGTCGACCAGCGCCGGGGCGACCGATTCCAGCCGGGTGCGGGCCGCCAGCGCGGTGAGTTCCGCCCCGCGACGCGAGCGCACGAAGGTCAGGGTGCGGGCCCCCTCGGCGATCAGGTCGGCCATCACCCGGGCCGCCTCGGTACCGGCGGCGCGGCGCACCGGCGCACCGTTCTCACCCGTCATATCGGTGCGCAGCGCCGGCTCCCACAGCGCCACCGTCCGGGCCCCGTGCGGCGAGCCGTCCTCGGTGACCTCGGCGACGGGCCGGCCGATCAGCGCCGACGCGCTGGCGCCCGGTGCCGCGGTGGTCGCGCTGGCGAAGATCAGGGTGGGCCCGGCCGCCGCACCCGGCGCCGCATAGCGCTCGCACAACCGCAGCAGCCGTCGCAGCACCATCGCCACGTGTGAGCCGAAGATTCCCCGGTAGTAGTGGCACTCGTCGACGATCACGAAGCGCAGCCCGCGCAGGTAGGCCGCCCAGCGGACGTGGTTGCGCAGCAGCGACAGGTGGATCATGTCCGGGTTGGAGAACACCCAGCGAGACCGCTCCCGGGCGAACCGGCGGATCTCGGCGGCGCTGTCGCCGTCGTAGGCGGTGGGCGCCACGGCTCCGGCAGCGCCACTGAGGCGTGGCACCGCCGCGGTCAGGCTGTGCGCCGCGCGCAGCTGATCGTGCCCCAGCGCCTTGGTCGGTGACAGGTAGAGCACCCGGGCGCGCGGATCGGTCGCCAGTGCCTGCAGCACCGGGAGTTGATAGGCCAGCGATTTCCCCGACGCCGTACCGGTGCTGATCACCACGTGACTCCCGGCGTGCGCCAGGTCGGCGGCGGCCAGCTGATGCGACCACGGCGCCTCGATCCCGCGCCCGGTAAAGGCGCTGATCACGTCGGGATCGGCCCACTTCGGCCAGGCTGCGGTACGGCCCGCCGACGCCGGCAGGTCGGCGACGTGACGCAGTGGATCCTCGCCCGTTTCCACCCCGGCGAGCGCGGCGGCCAGCAATTCACCGCCGAAATTCGCCATCGTTGGTCCCATCTTAAATTGCCCGGTTTATGCGGCGGTCCCAGCTTCGCCTCTCCTACGTCGAGCCTCGCTGAACCGCCCGGTTTATGCGGCGGTCCCAGCTTCGCCTCTCCTACGTCGAGCCTCGCTGAACCGCCCGGTTTATGCGGCGGTCCCAGCTTCGCCTCTCCTACGTCGAGCCTCGCTGAACCGCCGGGTTTATGCGGCGGTCCCAGCTTCGCCTCTCCTACGTCGAGCCTCGCTGAACCGCCGGGTTTATGCGGCGGTCCCAGCTTCGCCTCTCCTACGTCGAGCCTCGCTGAACCGCCGGCCTCGAATGCCCGCTGCCGTATTGTTCACCCTTCGGCCGAGATTTCGGCACCGCAGTCTGTCCTCGGCGCGACGAACATGGTTGACTGATGGACGGTCGTAGCTTCTGTGTTCGTGTTAAGCCTTCGCAGGATCTGTGGTTGCGGCCGCAGTACCCGCGGGGGTGTGTCGGTGGCAGCATCGACCGACCGCCAGGGTACGGCGGCCGGAACAGGCCCGGGGCAGCGAAAATCGGTGCCCCGAACAACGGTGCGCACTGCATCGGGCAAGAAGAGTAAGGAAAGATCGACAAATGCCACAGGGAACTGTGAAGTGGTTCAACGCAGAAAAGGGCTTCGGCTTCATTGCGCCTGAAGACGGGTCGGCGGACGTGTTTGTCCACTACACGGAAATCCAAGGGTCCGGCTTTCGCACCCTCGAGGAGAACCAGCGGGTGGAGTTCGAGGTCGGCCAGAGCCCCAAGGGTCCTCAGGCCACGGGCGTCCGCGCCGTCTGAGCCACGGAATTTGACGTCACCCCCCGGGCAGCTCCCGCCAACGGAGCTAAGCCGGGGGGTTTCGTTTCGGGCAGGTAGGACCGCCCCGGCTGCCGCCGGATGGTGGACCGGCTTACTGTCGGTGACGTGAGCCAGCTTTCCTTCTTTTCGGCAGAGTCGGTGCCGCCCAGCGTTGCCGACCTCACCGGGGTGCTGGCTGGCCCGGGACAGATCGTCGTGGTGGGCGATGGCGCGCGACTGTCGGTCGTGGTCGACGCCCCCTGGCGAGCTGTGGCACTGGCCGAGTTGATCGGCGAAGCCGGTCTGCCGTCCGAGGTCACGCGCACCGAGGAAGACACCCCGCTGGTGCGGACTGCGGTTGACACGCGCCTGCGCGCGCTGGCGCAGGCCTGGACCCGCGGGGCGGTCAAAACGGTGCCGCCGCAATGGCTGCCGGGACCACGTGAACTACGAGCATGGACACTGGCGGCCGGAACCGCCGAGGACGACCGATACCTACTCGGCCTCGACCCGCACGCGCCGGACACCCATGAGCCGCTGGCCTCGGCGATGATGCGGGTGGGGATCGCGCCCACGCTGATCGGGACTCGTGGCGGCCATCCGGCGCTGCGGATCACCGGCCGCCGCAGGTTGTCGCGGCTGGTCGAAAACGTCGGGGAACCGCCCGCGGACCCCGAGGCGTTGGGTCAATGGCCGCGTGTCGGAGCCACGATTCCGGGCCATGCGGGCGGTCTTTGAGACAATGCACTGCTGAGCGCCGGTTTGCATCGGCACGGGCGTGAGTGCGAGATTGTCAGTTGTCCACCGGCGGCGTGACGCGGCGGTGCGGACAGAAGTGGAGTGGTAAGCGCAAGGTGGCTGACTCTAAGACGGTGAGCGCCCGCAATGGCGATCAAACACCCGTGCGGCGGCTCGTCATTGTCGAGTCGCCGACCAAGGCACGGAAAATTGCGAGCTACCTGGGACGCAATTACGTCGTGGAGTCCTCCCGAGGACATATCCGAGACCTGCCGCGCAACGCCGCCGACGTACCGGCGAAGTACAAGACCGAAGCCTGGGCGCGATTGGGCGTCAACGTCGACGCCGACTTCGAACCGCTCTACATCGTCAGCCCCGACAAAAAGAGCACCGTTGCCGAGCTCAAGGGCCTGCTCAAAGACGTCGACGAGCTCTATCTGGCCACCGATGGTGACCGGGAGGGCGAGGCGATCGCCTGGCACCTGCTGGAGACCCTGAAACCGCGCATCCCGGTCAAACGGATGGTGTTCCACGAGATCACCGAGCCGGCGATCCGCAACGCCGCGGAGAACCCCCGCGACCTGGACATCGACCTGGTCGACGCGCAGGAGACCCGACGCGTCCTGGACCGACTGTACGGCTACGAGGTCAGCCCCGTGCTGTGGAAGAAGGTCGCACCGAAGCTGTCGGCGGGCCGCGTCCAGTCGGTGGCCACCCGCATCATCGTGCAGCGCGAACGCGAGCGGATGGCGTTCCGCAGTGCCTCCTACTGGGACGTGGTCGCCCAACTGGACGCCAGCGTCTCCGACCCGTCGGCCTCCCCGCCCAACTTCAGCGCCCGCCTGGTCGCCGTCGACGAGCTGCGGGTGGCCAGCGGCCGCGACTTCGACTCGCTGGGCGCGCTGAAGAAGCCTTCCGAAGTCACCGTCCTCGACGAGGCCGCGGCCACCGCCCTGGCCACCGGCCTGCAAGGCGCGTCGTTGTCGGTCACCTCGGTGGAGGAGAAGCCCTACACCCGGCGGCCCTACGCGCCGTTCATGACCTCGACGTTGCAGCAGGAAGCCGGCCGCAAGCTGCGGTTCTCCGCCGAGCGGACGATGAGCATCGCCCAGCGGCTCTACGAAAACGGCTACATCACCTATATGCGTACCGACTCGACGACGTTGTCGGCCAGCGCTATTGATGCCGCCCGCACGCAGGCCCGCCAGCTCTACGGCGAGGAGTACGTGTCGCCCTCGCCGCGGCAGTACACCCGCAAGGTCAAGAACGCCCAGGAAGCCCACGAGGCGATCCGGCCGGCCGGCGAGACGTTCGCCACCCCCGACGCGGTGCGCAACGAGCTGGGCAGCGACGAGTTCCGGCTCTATGAGCTGATCTGGCAGCGCACCGTCGCCTCGCAGATGGCCGACGCCCGCGGCACCACCCTGAGCCTGCGGATCGGCGGGAACTCCGGGTCTCAGCAGGTGACGTTTGCCGCCAGCGGCCGCACCATCACCTTCGCCGGCTTCCTCAAGGCCTACGTGGAGACCGTCGATGAGCTGGCCGGCGGTGAAGCCGACGACGCCGAGCGGCGACTGCCCCAGCTGACCCAGGGCCAGCGGGTGGACGCCACCGAGCTGACCCCCGACGGGCACGCCACCAACCCGCCCGCGCGCTACACCGAGGCCTCACTGGTCAAGGCGCTCGAAGAGCTGGGCATCGGCCGGCCGTCGACGTACTCCTCGATCATCAAGACCATCCAGGACCGCGGCTACGTCTACAAGAAGGGCAGCGCCCTGGTGCCCACCTGGGTGGCCTTCGCGGTGATCGGCCTGCTCGAGCAGCACTTCGGCCGGTTGGTCGACTACGACTTCACCGCCGCCATGGAGGACGAGCTCGACGGGATCGCCGCCGGGCGCCAGCGCCGGGTCGACTGGCTGCACAACTTCTACTTCGGTGGCGACTACGGGGTCGAGGACTCGATCGCCCGGGCCGGCGGCCTGAAGAAGCTGGTCGGGGTCAACCTGGAGGGCATCGACGCCCGAGAGATCAACTCGATCCGGCTGTTCGATGACGCCGAGGGCAGGCCGGTTTATGTGCGGGTGGGAAAGAATGGGCCCTACCTGGAACGGATGGTCACCGGTGACGACGGCGAGCCGACTCCGCAGCGGGCCAACCTGGATGACTCGCTGCCGCCGGACGAGCTGACCCTGGCGCTGGCCGAGGAACGCTTCGCCACCCCGCAGGAGGGCCGGTCGCTCGGCATCGACCCGGTCAGCGGGCACGAGGTCGTCGCCAAGGACGGCCGCTACGGACCGTATGTCACCGAGGTTCTGCCGCCGCCCCCGGACGACGAGTCCGGCAGCACCGCCAAGAAGGGTAAGAAGCCGACCGGCCCGAAGCCGCGCACCGGTTCGCTGCTGCGCAGCATGACCCTGGAAACCGTCACACTCGACGACGCCCTGAAGCTGCTGTCGTTGCCGCGGGTGGTCGGTGTCGACCCAGAGTCCGGTGATGAGATCACCGCGCAGAACGGCCGCTACGGTCCATACCTGAAGCGCGGCACCGATTCTCGGTCGCTGGCCACCGAGGAGCAGATCTTCGAGATCTCCCTCGAAGAGGCGCTGAAGATCTACGCCGAGCCGAAACGCCGTGGCCGCCAAGCAGCGGCGACCGCGGCGCTGCGGGAGTTGGGTGCCGACCCGGCGAGCGGCAAGCCGATGGTGATCAAGGACGGCCGATTCGGTCCGTACGTGACCGACGGCGAGACCAACGCCAGTCTGCGCAAGGGCGATGAAGTGGCCACGATCACCGATGAGCGTGCCGCCGAACTGCTCGCCGACCGGCGGGCGCGCGGGCCGGCTAAGAAGGCCGCCAAGAAGACCGCCCGCAAGGCGCCGGCGAAAAAGTCACCGGCGAAGAAGGCTGCCGCGAAGAAGGCCGCCAAGAGCTGAGTCAGTCGGCTGCGGCCGCGGGCTCGGCGTCCTCGGCCGGAATCGGTTCCAGCGCAGCGAGATTCAACGGTCGCGCCAGCTGAGTGGGAGCGGCACGTCCGCGCAGTTCGACGATCTCGCCCACTTCCCAGCACAGCGCCTCGGCGTCGACCGCGCCGCTGACCGCCACCGCCGAAGCCAGCACGTGGCCCGGCTCCAGCTTGGCCAGCTCGGTCAGCCGGGCGGCCTCGTTGACCGGGTCGCCGATCACGGTGTACTCGAAACGGGCACGGGCGCCGATGTGCCCGGCGATGGCCCGTCCGGCCGACACCCCGATGCCGAACTCTTCGGACTCAAGCACCGGCAGCAGGCCGTCGTGCAGTTCGCGGGCCGCTGCCAAGGCCGCGCTCGAGGCGTCCGGATGCTCGATGGGCGCTCCGAAGATGGCCAGCGCCGCGTCGCCCTGGAACTTGTTGACGAAACCGCCGTGCCGTCCAACGGCCTCGACCACGACCCGGAAGAACTCGTTGAGCAGGTTGACGACCTCGCTGGGCGGCCGAGTCGCGGCCAGCTGGGTGGAACCCACCAAGTCGATGAAGAGCACCGCCACGTCACGTTCCTGGCCGCCCAACTCGGTGCCACGCTCCAAGGCGCGCCGCGCCACATCCTCGCCGACGTACCGGCCGAACAGGTCGCGTAGCCGCTGCCGCTCGGCCAGGTCACGCACCATGTCGTTGAACCCGGCCTGCAGCAGCCCGAGCTCGCTGGCGTCGTAGATCTGCATGTGCGCGTTGTAGTTGCCGCGCTGCACCTCGCCCAGCGCCCAGCGCAACTGCCGCAGCGGGTCGGCGATCGACATGGACACCAGCACGGTGCCGGCCAGACCGATGACCAGGGCAGCCAATGCCATCAGCAGGATCGGGGTGAACAGTTTGTCCGGTGAGGCGTTGAGCAACGACGCCTTGTCGGCCAGCACCGAAAGCACAATCGCCAGTACCGGTACCCCAGTCGACAGCAGCCAGGTCAGCAGCTGGCGCAGGATGACTCCGGGTGCCCGCAGATTCTCCGGCGTGCCGTCACGCAGCGCCGCGACGGCCACGGGGCGCAGCACCCGCTCGGACTGCAGGTAGCCGATGATCGCGGTGGCGGCGGCGCCCAGGGCGGTCGCGGTCACCACGATCGGTACGACGTCGTAGACCACCTGCCAGCTGATCACGACGAACACCACGCCGCCCACGGCCCAGTAGCAGATGCTGATCAGCGAGCGGTAGAACGGCATCCGCAGCGCCCGCGACCTCGCCAGCTCGGTATCTGCCGGATCGAAGTCGCCGTTGGTCTCCAGATCGGCCAGCAGGGCCTCGCGGCGTTGCCAGCGGAACACCGGCATCAGGAGGGCGGTGCTGACCGAAAAGCCGAAGGCGAACAGGCACAGCAGCACCACCGCGAACAGCGCCAGGTTCAGGCGCGGCAGGTCCTGCAGATTGATCCGGTCCTCGTCGGGCAGGCCGAACCGCAGAAAACCGAAGACGAACAGCGATCCGATGATGTCGGCCTGCAGCATGCTCAGCGTGAAGACCGGCCAGGGAGTGCGCACGACCCAGCGGACGAATCGGTTGATCCGCCCGACCAGGGTCGTGGTGCTCACCAGCACACCGTATCGGGCGAGAGGGGGAATGACCGAGGCTGATGGCTTGTCATGTCCGGGGCATGTCCGGTCAAGCCACTACTGTGACCGATGATGTCCGGGGTTTTCGCGCGTTTGGTGGGCCAGCAGTCGGTCGAAGCCGAGCTGCTGGCTGCCGCGCGGGCATCTCGACGTGATTCAGCACACAGTGGCATGACCGCCGGCGGTATGTCGCACGCGTGGCTGATCACCGGCCCGCCCGGATCGGGCCGGTCGATCGCAGCGGTGTGTTTTGCCGCGGCGCTGCAGTGCACGGCCGACGAGTCCGAGGGTGGGCCCGGCTGCGGCCAGTGCCGTGCCTGCACCACGACGATGGCCGGCACCCACGCCGACGTGCGGCGGGTGGTGCCGGAGGGGCTGTCCATCGGCGTGGACGAGATGCGGGCGATCGTGCAGGCCGCCTCCCGGCGTCCCGGGACCGGCCGTTGGCAGATCGTGGTGGTCGAGGACGCCGACCGGCTCACCGAGGGCGCGGGCAACGCCCTGCTCAAGGTCGTCGAGGAGCCGCCGCCTTCGACGGTGTTCCTGTTGTGCGCTCCCTCGGTCGACCCCGAGGACATCGCCATCACGCTGCGGTCCCGGTGCCGGCACGTTGCGCTGGTGACCCCGCCGCCGGCGGCTATCGCCCAGGTGCTGATCGACGCCGACGGGCTTGACCGGGAGACCGCGGACTGGGCGGCCGCGGTCAGCGGCGGGCACGTGGGGCGGGCCCGGCGGCTGGCCACCGATTCTGAGGCCCGGCAGCGTCGCCAGCGGGCCCTGTCGCTGGCCCGCGACGCGGCGACCCCGTCGCGGGCGTTCACCGCGGTCGACGAGTTGGTGGCCGCGGCGGAGTCCGAGGCCCGGGACCTGACCGCCGACCGCGACGAAGCCGAGACCGAGGAACTGCGCACCGCGCTGGGCGCCGGCGGCACCGGCAAGGGCACCGCCGGTACGCTGCGCGGCACCGCCGGGGTGATCAAAGACCTGGAGCGCCGGCAGAACTCGCGCCAGAAGCGGGCCGCCCGCGATGCGCTGGACCGGGCCCTGATCGACCTGGCCACCTACTTCCGCGACGCCCTGCTGGCGGCCACGGGATCGGCCGGCATCGCCCGGCCGAACCATCCGGACATGACCGATGCGGTGGCGGCGATCGCCGCTCACGCGTCGCCGGATCGGCTGTTGCGCTGCATCGAGGCGGTGCTCGAGTGCCGCGACGCGCTCGCGGCCAACGTCAAGCCCCGCTTCGCCGTCGGAGCCATGGTGGCAACCGTCGGGCAGGCGCTGCGAGACGACCTGTAGACTGACCCGGCCCGGTTTAGGCGGGGCGCGCCACCTTAGCTCAGTCGGTAGAGCAATTCACTCGTAATGAATAGGTCAGGAGTTCGATTCTCCTAGGTGGCTCCACCAGCTCGACCCTCACGTTATTGACAATGATTGTCAATAACCGGTGCTGCGCGCTAGCCTGAGAGCCGCGCACCGCACCGGCCCAACGGTCGTTGCCGATGCGCGCCAGACCGCGCCGATGAAACGAGCAATCCCGTTGTCCAGCAACGCCATGCCTGAAGTTTCCTCACTCTTTCGCTACGTGGAGACCCTGCACGCCGACCGAGAGTGGGGCGCCATGCTGGATTCCGGCGCCGGAGTGAAGTCCCTGCAATGGATCCAGGCGCTGCCGACCGACCGGTGGACGGCGATCACCGCGGCGCCTGGCATGGCCGAGGCGACACGTGCCGCGCTGGGCGACGGAATCCGGTCACAGGACCAGCTGTTGGTCGGCAACTGGATCGATGACGGCCTGCTTGCCGGCGAAACCTTCGACACCGTGCTGGTCGACTATCTGGTCGGCGCGATCGAGGGTTTTGCCCCGTACTGGCAGGATCGGGCGTTCGAACGATTGCGTCCCCTGGTCGCCGACAATGGCCGGCTCTATGTCATCGGGCTGGAACCCTACGTTCAGTACAAGCCCAAGACCGAAAGCGGCCGCATCATTTGGGAAATCGGCCGGGTCCGCGACGCGTGCCTGTTGCTGGCCGGCGAGCGGCCCTACCGTGAGTACCCCCTCGAATGGATGCTGCGGCAGCTCGAACGGGCCGAGTTCCGGGTCGTGGAGAGTCGACGTTTTCCGATCCGATACGGGTCCCGTCATGTCAACGGCCAGCTTGATATGTGCCGCAGGCGACTTGAACGCTTCAATTCCTCTGCAGTCGGCAGCTCGATGCTCCAGTATGTCGAAGAGCTACGGCTTCGAGCGCTGATCGTCCTCGCGCGCGAAGGTGGCCTGCGGCACGGTCACGACTACGTGATCGCCGCGGAACCGCTGCCCTGAACGTGGCTTTAGATGTACATCGCCGGGTCGATGTAACTGGTCGGGTCCACCAGCGGCTCCCGCTGTTTCTCGGTGCGATGGCGCACCGCAGCCGGGATTCCGGTGGCGATGCAATCCTCCGGGACATCCTGGGTGACAACGGCATTGGCGCCGATCGCACTGCCGTCGCCGATGGTGATCGGGCCGAGGACCTTCGCGCCGGCGCCCACCGTGACACCGTTACCGATGGTCGGGTGGCGCTTGCCGTGACTCAGCGAACGTCCGCCGAGGGTGACGCCGTGATAGACCATGACGTCATCGCCGATCTCGGTGGTCTCGCCGATCACCACGCCCATGCCGTGGTCGATGAAGAACCGCCGCCCGATGGTCGCGCCCGGGTGAATCTCGATGCCGGTGGCGAATCGGGTGGCCTGAGCCAGCAGGCGGGCCACCCCGCGCAGTGCCGGCCTGGCCCACAGCCGATGCGCGATTCGATACGACCAGATCGCATGCAGACCCGAATAGACCAGCGCGTTCTCGAAGTCCCCGCGCGCGGCCGGGTCATGCTCGCGGGCGTTGCGCAGGTCCTCGCGCAGCCGCGCCAACACACCACTCATAGGTGTGATCATTCCCGAATGTGCTCGAACAGCGGCGTGGAGATGTAGCGCTCGCCGAAGTCGGGGACCACCACCACGATCAGCTTCCCGGCGTTCTCGGGGCGCTTGGCCAGCTCGAGGGCGGCCCACACGTTGGCGCCGGCCGAGATTCCGCCGAGGATCCCTTCCTCGGTGCCCAGCGCGCGAGCAACCCGGATGGCGTCGTCGAATTGCGCGTCGATGATCTCGTCGTAACAGTCGCGGTCGAGTACCTCGGGGACGAAGTTGGCGCCCAGGCCCTGGATCTTGTGCGGACCGGGGTCGGCGCCGTGCAGGATCGCGGAGTCCTTGGGTTCCACGCCGACGATCTGGACCTCGGGCTTGTGGGCCCGCAGGGTGTGCGAGACGCCGGTCAGCGTGCCACCGGTACCGATGCCGGCGACGAAGATGTCGACCGCGCCGTCGGTGTCCTTCCAGATCTCTTCGCCGGTCGTCCGTTCGTGGATGGCCGGGTTGGCCGGGTTGGCGAATTGGTCTGCGGACAGGGCGTTATGGGTGTCGGCGACTATCTGCTTGGCCTTGGCCACCGCACCGGCCATGCCCTCCGAGCCGGGAGTCAGCACGATCTCGGCGCCGTAGGCGCGCAGCATCACCCGGCGCTCGGTGGACATGGTGTCCGGCATGGTCAGGATCACCTTGTAGCCGCGGGCGGCGCCGACCATCGCCAGGGCGATGCCGGTGTTGCCGCTGGTGGCCTCGACGATGGTGCCCCCGGGGCGCAGCTGGCCGGATTGCTCGGCGGCGTCGATGATCGCGACGCCGATGCGGTCCTTGACGCTGTTGGCGGGGTTGTAGAACTCCAGTTTGGCCGCCACCTGGGCGCCCAGGCCCTCGGTCAGCCGGTTGAGTCGCACCAGCGGGGTATGACCGATCAGGTCGGTGACGTTGTCGTAGATCCTGCCCATCAAATGCCCTTTCCTACCAAGGCCGTCATAGGTGCTAGGCGCTCCCTTCGGCGATACGCCGTACGGCCTTGATGAAGACGTCGATCTCTTCGAAAGTGTTGTAGAACGCGAACGACGGTCGCACGGTGGCCTCCAGGCCGTAGCGGCGCAGGATCGGCTGCGCGCAGTGGTGACCTGCGCGCACCGCGATGCCCTCGGAGTTGAGCGCCTTGCCCACGTCCGCCGGGTCGTGGCCGGCCAGGACGAACGACAACACGCTGGCCTTCTCGTCGGCGGTACCGACGAGCCGCACCCCGGGGATATCGGCCAGGCGTGGGGTGGCGTACTCCAGCAGGGCGTGCTCGTAGGTGGCGATGCGTTCGATGCCCACCCGTTCCACATAACGCAGGGCTTCGCCCAGGCCGACCGCGTCGGCGATGTTTCCAGTGCCCGCCTCGAACTTGTTGGGCGGTTCTTGATAGATAGAGCGTTCCAGGGTGACGTCGGCGATCATGTTGCCTCCACCCTGCCACGGCGGCGTCTCGGCCAGCGCCTCGGCGGTGCCGTAGAGCGCTCCGAGACCGGTGGGACCGAAGATCTTGTGTCCGGAGAACGCGAAGAAGTCCGCGCCCAGTGATTGCACATCGATGGGAATGTGCGGGATCGACTGTGCCCCGTCGATCAGCACCCGCGCGCCGTAGCGGTGTCCGAGCTCGACGATGTCGTGCACCGGGGTGACGGTGCCCAGCGCGTTGGAGACATGGGTGGCGGCAACCAGTTTGGTCCGCGGACCCAGCAGGTCCTCGAATTCGCCCAGCAGCAGGTTGCCCGCGTCGTCCACCGGGGCCACCTTCAGAATCGCCCCGGTCTTCTTCGAGATCATTTGCCACGGAACGATATTGGCGTGGTGCTCCAGATGAGTGATGACGATCTCATCGCCGGGGCCCAGATTCTTGCCGCCCCAGGCGTAAGCCACCAGGTTGATCGCCTCGGTGGTGCCGCGCACAAAGACGATGTCCTCACTGCGCGGTGCCCCCAGGAATCGCCGCACGGTGTCGCGGGCGTCCTCGTAGGCGTCGGTGGCGCGGGCCGCGAGTTCGTGCGCGGCCCGGTGGATGTTGGAGTTCTCGTGGGCGTAGAAGTACGACAGCCGGTCGATCACGGCCTGCGGCTTCTGTGTGGTGGCGGCGTTGTCGAACCAGATCAACGGCTTGCCGTTGACCGTCTCGCGCAGGATCGGAAAGTCGGCGCGCACCGCGTTGACGTCGAAGATCTCATGCGAGTCCGGCACCGTCGGAGCCGGTTGGGCGGCCGGCACCCGATGCGACAAGAAGGCGTAATTCGCCTCGTCGCCACCCGCGGCCGGCGCGGCGGTGTCATGCCAATCCAGCTGCGGAACCACCGGCACCACCCCGGGCCAGCCAGGAGCCGACCCACGTGGCGCAACCGGGACAGCCCCGGCCGGCGAGCCGGCCAGCACCCCCGGCACGGTCGGCACGATGCCGCTCGGCACCGCGAACGCCGACAGGTCGGCCAGCCCCGGCGGCAGCAGCCCGGACGGGTCGGGAACACCGCCGCGCGGTGCCACCGCGGTGGTCTGCGGCGGCGAGTCCGGACCGGGCCGGGCGGCATACAGCTGGTTAGCCAGTAACTCCAGCTCAGCGGCGCTGACCGGTGGGGTTACCGGCCCGGGATCACTTGTACTCATGGAAACGGTCCACCGAGACGTCGTCGAGCACGGCGAGCGCATCATCGGTGAGCACGGCCAGCGAGTTGTACAGCGTCACCAGGTAAGACGCGATCGCCGACCGGTTGATACCGGTGAACCGGACCGACAGGCCCGGCGCCTGCTCACCGACCAGGCCGGGCTGGAACAGCCCGACGACACCCTGGCGTTCCTCCCCGGTGCGCACCAGCAGGATCTTGGTCTTGGAATCCTCTACCGGCACCTTGTCGCTCGGCACGATCGGGATGCCGCGCCAGGTGATGAACTGGGCGCCGAACAGGTTCACCACCACCGGCGGGACCCCGCGGCGGGTGGCTTCGCGGCCGAAGGCGGCCACACCGAGCGGGTGGGTCAGGAAGAACCCGGGGGTCTTCCACACCTTGGTGATCAGCGAGTCCAGGTCGTCGGGGGTGGGCGGGCCGGTCAGCGTGGAGATGGTCTGCTCCGGTGTGACCTGCGCCAGCAGGCCGTACTCCGGGTTGTTGACCAGCTCGTACTCCTGGCGTTCCTTGATGGTTTCGATGGTGAGTCGCAGCTGCTGAGCGACCTGGTCGTGCGGGCTGGAGTACAGGTCGGAGACCCGGGTGTGCACATCCAGCAGCGTGGAGATCGACCGCAGGGTGTACTCCCGCGGGCTGGTCTCGTAGTCCACGAACGTCTGCGGCAGCGGTTCGGTCGAACCGGCGCCCTGCTCGGCTGCAATGGCGACCTGGCCGGGGTTGACCACCCGGTTGACCCGGTAAATACCGGCTTCGACCGCGACCCAGTTCAACAGGTGCAGCAACCAGCGCGGCGTGATGGTGGCCAGTTGCGGGACAGTCTTGGTCGCATTCGCGAGTTGCCGTGCGGCGAGGTCCCCGAGCGCCTGAGATTCGTTCTGAGCGGACGTCATTGCTTTCCTCCTGATGAGTGACGGCGCCAATCATGGACCATGGTCCGGGTTTGCCCACCAGTTGCGCTCAGGGCGAATTGAATCCCTCGCAGTTCGCGCCGCTGCGGTACATGTCGTAGGGTATGTGTATGTCGAACATCACGCTGCCACAGCCGCACGCTTTGTGCCGCCGCGCCGCGTGTTGTTGTTGTTGATTCTCTGACGCCCTGATTCCTTAGCGTCGCAGCCCGCCCCTTTTCTCGGCGAGATGCTGCCGTGCGCGCTTCAGACCAGAAAGTCGACTCGGCATGACCGTTTCAACCTCCCTTTTTCCCGTTCTCGACACCGAGCCCGTGGTGACCGTCCGCCGCAGGGTGCAACCCCGCCCGGCCGCCGATATAGACCGAATGACCCGCTATCACGGCGGCACGTATTCGCACACCGTCGACCGGATCGTGTTCACCGACGGCACCAGCGCGCGCACCGATCTGATTCGCCTGAACCCCGGCATCGCGGCATATTCGCTGGACTTCCACGGCATCGCCCCCACTCGGCCGTCGGCGTACCGGATCGACACCTGGTCGGCGGTTCCGAACCTGCGCAGTCCCGGACAGGGCGCCCGTGACCCCCGCGAAGTTCAAGTCGACTGGATCCTGCGCAACTCGGTCCCGCGGTTGACCACCGTCGAATTGAGCCGTCGGCTGCGTGCGGCCGGCCACCAGCTGGGCCGCGGCAACATCACCGAGCACGAGGCGATAGCCGCCACCCAGGCCGCGATCTGGCGGCTGACCAACGGTCTGGAGCTGGACACCCGTGCCCGCACCGAGCCGGTCCGGGTGCTGCGCGACGCCGACGGGGTGACCGTCGAGTTCGAAGAGGCGCTCGAGTTGGGCGGCTACGCCCTGGAACTGGTCGCCTCGGAGCCGGTGACGCTGACCCTGCACAAATCCGACGACGGCCGTACCTGGCGAGAGGTGCCCTCGTCGCGGCTGGCCGTCGAAGCCGCCGGCGCTCATCGCAAGGCGCTCGGCGTGGGCGCAACCGTCGGGGGCCACCGGTTCTACCGCCTGTCGTTGGCCGGGCCGGGGCCATCGGCCACCCTCGGTGACGTCGACTTCTGGCTCAACGGCACCAGCACCTATCGCAATGCCGACCGCATCGTGGCCCTCTACCGGTACCTGCTGGCCGGTGCGGCACGGGCGCGCACCACCGCACCCGGCTTGAACGTTTCGGCCGCCACCATGGCCGACGGTCTGCTCGGGCCGCTGCGCCTGGCCGTCGCAGACTCCGCCGCGCTGAGCGCCGAGGGGGCGGTGTTGCTGGACGCCGACGGCAACGAGCTGACCGGCCCGGTGGAGCCGGGCAGTGTTTTCTACCTGCGGCCACACCCGGGCGCGGTGTCGGCACGGGTGCGCGTGACGGTGCCCGGTACCGAAGACGGCTACGGCGGCCGGGTTCTCACCGGTATTGCCGCAGAACAGGACTCGCAGATGTTCACCCCGGTGGCGCTGGCGGTGCCGGCCGCGCTGGTCGTCGACTTCGACCTCAGCTGGTCAGCGGGGGCACCGCAGTGGAATACAGCCAGGCCTGCCACAAGGCTTGCAGCGGTTCGCCCGCGTATCCGGCGGCCAGCGCGGTGAAGTCTTCGGTGCCGGCGTTGCCGTGGCGGTAGCGCGACGTCCAGTCCCGCAGCAGGGCGAAGAAGGCGTCGTCACCGAGCCGACCGCGCAACTGATGCAGGGTGATCGCGCCGCGCTTGTACACCCGGTCGTCGAACATGTCGGCCGGCCCGGGATCGGCCAACAGCAGATCCTGCGGCAGGCCCGCTAGCTGGCGGTGATAACGCCGCGCCAGCTGGTCGGCGTTCGGCCCACCGGAATGCTCCGACCACAGCCATTCGGCGTAGCACGCGAACCCCTCATGCAGCCAGATATCGCTCCAGCGTCGCAGGGTGACGCTGTTGCCGAACCACTGGTGGGCCAGTTCGTGGGCGATCAGTCGGTTGGATCCCCCGGTACCGTCGCAGTGGTTGGCGCCGAAGATCGAAAGTCCCTGTGCTTCAAGGGGGATCTCCAGGTTGTCGTCGGTCACCAGCACGGTGTAGCCGGCTGCCAGCGGGTAGGGCCCGAACAGGCGCACGAACAGCTCCATCATCTGCGCCTGCGCGGCGAAGTCCTGTTCGAACTCGGCCTGCAGCCGGGCCGGCAGCACCGCGCGGATCGCCACCGTCGAGCCCGGCAGCCGGCGGGTCACGTATCGGCCGATCTGCAGGGTGACCAGATAGGTCGGGGTCGGCTCGGGCTGCTCGTAGGTCCAGGTGGTGCGGGTGGCCCGGGCACGCCGCGATATCAGTTCGCCGTTAGCCACCGCGTAGTACGGGCTGTCGGTGCTGATCTGGATCCGGTAGCTGGCTTTTGAGTAGGGGTGGTCGTCGCAGGGGAACCATGACGGTGCGCCGTTGGGCTGGCCGGAAACCAGCGCTCCGTCGGACAACTCCTCGAAACCCACTTCACCCCAGAGTGTTTCGTTGGGGCGCGGTGATCCCGCATACCGGACGACGATCACCAGTGCGGCGCCGGGCGGTACCGTGGCGGCCAGGGTGATCCGCAGCTTGGCTGCCGAGGTCGCGAACCGGCTGGGTGGGCGACCGTTGACCCAGACCTTGGCCACCGACAGCGTGTCGGCAAGGTCGAGGGTGACCTCGCGCAGTGCGTCCAGCGCGACCGCGGTGATGGTCGCGGTGCCCGAGAGCCGGTTGCTGCTGACCTTGTATTCCAGGTCGAGTTCGTAGCGCGAGACCCGGTAACCGCTGTTGCCGTTGTCGGGCAGGTAGGGGTCAAGAACAGGCGCCGGGGCCTTGGCTGGCTTTGCCGAAATCTTCGTGGGTTTGCTCATGCCGCGGGCTCCTGACGCGCGGCAGCCGAAGCCCCGCGCTTCTTGCCCGACACCGGCCACGGCGCAATCGGATTGCCCTGCCAGCGCGTTGCTGCCGGTACCTCGTCGCCGCGCATCACCAGCGAGGCCGGCCCGACGGTGGCGCCGGCGCCCAGCCGGGCCGCGGGCAGCGCCACGCAGTTGGGGCCCAGCGTGGCGCCTGCATCCAATGTCACCGTGTCCATCTGCATGATCCGGTCGTGGAACAGGTGGGTCTGCACCACGCAGCCGCGGTTCACCGTCGCGCCGGTGTCCAGCGTCACCAGGTCGGCTTCGGGCAACCAGTACGTCTCGCACCACACGCCGCGGCCGATGGTGGCGCCGAGCGCCCGCAACCACAGGTTCATCACCGGGGTGCCGGTTGCGGCGCGGGCGAACCACGGGGCAGCCACCGTTTCGACGAACGCGTCGGAGACCTCGTTGCGCCACACGAACGACGACCACAGCGGGCGCTGTGACGCCCGGATCCGGCCCACGATAAGCCATTTCGCGACCACCGCGCTGCCGCCGGCCACCGCACCGGCGGCCAGCAGCGTCACGCCGCTACCCAGCGCGGTCCAGCCGTAGCCGAACGTGGTGGCCCCCCACTGCAAGGCGCCCAAAACCGCCGTTCCGATCGCAAATGTGACGATGACCGGGACCAGCCGGAATGTCTCCATGACGGCGCGCATCAGTTTCAGCCGCAGCGGGGGTTCGAAAGTGCGCTCGGCATCGAGGTCGGCGGCTTTACGCCGCAGGCGTACCGGCGGGCTGCCCAGCCACGACGAGCCGGTCTTGGCCTTGTGCGGTGCCGTCGACAGCACTGCCACCAAGGAGTTGTCGGGAACCCGCCTGCCCGGCTGAGTGATCCCGGAATTGCCCAGAAATGCGCGCTTGCCGATGGTGGCCGGTGCGACGTGGATCCAGCCGCCGCCCAATTCGTAGGAGGCCACCATGGTGTCGTCGGCGAGAAAGGCGCCGTCGGCGATCGTGGTGAACTTCGGGATCACCAGCGCGGTGGAGATCTCGGTGCCGTGGCCCACCTTGGCCCCCAGCAAGCGCAGCCACCACGGCGTGATCAGGCTCGCGTACACCGGGAAGAGATAGTCGCGCGCGGCGTCCATCAGACGTTCGGTGGCCCACAGCTGCCAACCCACCCGGCTGCGCACCGGGTGGTAGCCGTCGCGCAGCCCGATCGACAACAGCCGCACCCCGGCCATGGTCAAAGCGGCGTAGCTGAGCATCGCGACCAGCGCGGCCGGCGCAGTGGCCAGCGCCGCGGGCCGAATCGCTTCGATCAGCGTGGTGCAGTCCCGCACCGCCCAGCCCACCACCGACAGCCCGACACCTAATGCCACCAATGGCAAGCCGCCCAGCAGGATCGATGTCACCCCGTACACCGCCGCCCACACCGGGCGCGGCGGTGGCCGGTGATCCGGCCAGGGGTGGTGTGCCTTACCGGATTTCACCGCCGGCGAGCCGGTCCAGTACTGGCCCTTCTTCACCTCGCCGACTACCCCGGACCCAGGCGCGACATCGGCGTCCTTGCCGATTACGGCGCCGGGCAGCAGCGTGGTGCGGGCACCGATCGTGGCGTCGTTGCCAACCGTGACAGGGCCGACGTGGAACGTATCGCCGTCGATCCAATGCCCGGTCAGGTCCACCTCCGGCTCGATGGAACACCGGTGGCCCAGGGTCAGCATCCCGGTCACCGGCGGGGCGGAGTGCAGATCCACGCCCTCGCCGATCTTGTTACCCAGCGCTCGCGCGTAATACACCAGCCACGGTGCGCCGGAAAGATTCTCGGCGCCGCTGGCGGCGGCAAGCCGTTCGGCGATCCAGACCCGCAGGTGCTCGGGGCCGCCGCGCCGGTACGTTCCCGGCGCCAGATTGGACAGCAGCGCACGCGCCCCCAGCGCGGCGATACCCATCCGGCCCAGCGGTGTCACGAACAGTACGAAAGCGGAGATCACCCACCACCAGTCGAGTCGCGCCAGCCAGGGCAGCGGATGCATCACCGCCATCACGTTGTTGATCAGCGCCAGCCACGTCACCCATTGCAGCCCGGTCAGCGTGGCCAGCGGCACCGACAGCAGCACCTGCGCGGCCTGGGCCCGCCGGGGCGTGGGTTCGACCGCGCGGGAGGCTGCCTCGGCCCCGGGCTCACTGCGGCCCATGTCGTCGAGAAACCCGGCCAGGGAGCCGAGTCGTGGGCGGTCGTAGAGCTGGGCGACGGTGGTCTGCGGGTACCGCTGCCGCACCGCGGCCACCAGCTGAGCGGCTTGCAGCGATCCACCGCCGAGCGCGAAGAAATCGGCCTGTTCGTCGTCGACCGGGGCGCCCAGCACGTCGCGCCACAGTCCGGCCAGCCAACCCAGAGTGCTGTCCGGGTCGTCGCCGAGACCTCCGCCGGGCAGGGCACCCGGCTCCGGCCCCACCGGCCACGGCAGCGCATCGCGGTCCACCTTGCCCGACGTGCGAGTGGGCAGTTCGTCGACCAGCACCAGCCGGGGAACCAGCGCGGCGGGCAGTCGCCGGCCCAGTGCGGCGCGTGCAGCACCCAGGTCGAAGTCCGGATCGGTGCTGGCCAGGTAGCCGACCAGCAGCGGGGTCCCGGCGGCGCTGGTCCGCACCGCCGCCGCACCGCCGCTGACGCCGGGCAGCGTCACCAGGGCGCTGTCCACCTCACCCAGCTCGATGCGCCGGCCGCCGACCTTGACCTGGTCATCGGCCCGGCCGCAGAACACCAGCCCGTCGGCATCCAGCCGCACCAGATCACCGCTGCGGTAGGCCCGCGGCCAGTCCAGCTCGGGCAGTGCTGCGTACTTCTCGGCGTCACGGCCGGGGTCCAGGTAGCGGCCCAAGCCGACACCGCCGATCACCAGCTCGCCGACTTCGCCGGCGGCCACCGGGGCCCCGTCGGGCCCGAGCACGGCCAGGTCCCAGCCCAACAGCGGCAACCCGATCTGGACCGGGCCGGTGCCGTCGAGCTGCGCCGCGCACGCCACCACCGTGGTCTCGGTGGGGCCGTAGGTGTTCCATACCTCGCGGCCCTCCACCGCCAGCCGGGCTACCAGCTCCGGTGGGCAGGCCTCACCGCCGAAGATCAGCAGCCGCACCGCCTCCAGCGCCTCGGCCGGCCACAGTGCCGCCAGGGTGGGCACGGTGGACACCACGGTCACGTCGCGCGACACCAGCCACGGACCCAGGTCCATGCCGCTGCGTACCAGCGACCGCGGCGCCGGCACCAGACAGGCGCCGTAGCGCCACGCCAGCCACATCTCCTCGCAGGACGCGTCGAACGCGACCGACAGTCCCGCCAGCACCCGGTCGCCGGGCCCGATCGGGTTGTCCTGCAAGAACAGCTGGGCTTCGGCGTCGACGAAGGCCGCCGCGTTGCGGTGCGTGATCGCCACGCCCTTCGGGGTTCCGGTGGACCCCGAGGTGAAGATGATCCAGGCGTCGTCGCTGGTCTGCGGCGCCGTGGCCCGCCAGCCGCGTGACGCGCCGGGGCCGCGGGTCAAACCCTGTTCGGTGATCACCGCCGCCACCTGAGCTTCGTTGAACACCAGCTCGGCGCGCTCGGGCGGATCGTCGGCATCCACCGGCACGTAGGCCGCGCCGGTGGCCAGCGTGGACAGGATCGCCACGTACAGCGCGTAATTGCCGGACGGCATCCGAATGCCGATGCGATCGCCGCGGCCCAGACCGCGGGCGGCCAGCCAGGCGACACTGTCGGTGATGTCCTCGATCAGCTCCCCGTAGGTCAACACCACATTGCCGTCGTCGATGGCGGGAGCGTCGGGGTAGCGGGCGGCGGTCTCTTGCAGAATGTCGATCAGGGTGCGGGGCTGCGGCGCCGAGGAGCCGCGCAGATATTGCGCGGGGACTTGCAGTGAGGGCACGACTGTAGAACGTACCCAGCACGGTCGGGGAGTGCAGCGCGTCATTGTCAGCTCGGCGCGTTGTTCGCCGCGGTCGCGGACTACCGGCGCCCGAGCCGGCCCGATCGACGGTGCACGCCGTAAGCGGCAATACCCACGCCGAGCACCGCGAGTCCGGCCAGGACCGAGCTGACGGGCAAGGCGAACGCGACAACGATGCAGCCCACCAAGCCGATGATCGGGATCAGGCGCGGGGGACGGCCCTCGGCGGGGGACAGGGTCCAGGCCGCGGCGTTGGCCACGGCGTAGTAGACCAGGACCGCGAACGAGGAAAACCCGATGGCACCGCGGATATCGGTGGTGGCGGCCAGCACGGCAACCACCAGGCCGACCGCGATCTCGGCGCGATGCGGCACCCCGAACCGGGGATGCACCGCGGTCAGATACCCGGGCAGATGCCGGTCGCGGGCCATCGCCAGGGTGGTACGCGACACCCCCAGGATCAGGGCCAGCAGGGACCCGGTCGCCGCGAGAATCGCTCCGATCTGGACCATCACGGTCAGTTTGGCCGCCCCGGCGACCCTCACCACCTGCACCAAGGGCGCCGATGCTCCGGCAAGACCTTCTGCGCCAAGCACATTCAGTGCCGCTACCGCCACCAGGGCGTACACCACCAGGGTGATGGCCAACGCGGCCGGGATCGCCCGCGGAATGGTGCGGGCGGGGTCGCGTACCTCCTCACCCAGCGTGGCGATCCGGGCGTAGCCGGCGAACGCGAAGAACAGCAGACCCGCCGCCTGCAACACCCCTGGCACCGACACTGACGAGTGGCCGAACCGAGCGGTTTCAACGCCCTGGGAGCCCAGGGCGGTCACCACAACCGCTGCCAATACCGCCAGCACCACTACCACGATCAGCCGGGTCAGCCACGCCGATTTCTGCACCCCCAGCACGTTGATTGCGGTCAGCCCCAGCACCACCGCCACCGCGATCGCGTGCGCGTGTGCGGGCCATGCGTAGAAACCCACGGTCAGTGCCATCGCCGCGCACGATGCGGTCTTGCCGACGATGAAGCCCCACCCGGCCAGATAGCCGAAGAACGGTCCGAGCCGTTCGCGCCCGTATACGTAGGTACCGCCGGAGGCGGGATACTGTGCCGCGAGCCGCGCCGAGGAAACCGCGTTGCAGTAGGCGATGACCGCCGCCACGATCAACCCGATCAGCATCGCCGCACCGGCCGCTGCGGCCGCCGGCGCCAATGCCACGAAAATGCCGGCACCAAGCATCGAGCCCAGCCCGATCGTCACCGCGTCGAACATGCCCAGCTGCCGGCGCAGCGCACCGGACGTCGGCTGCGGATCAGGGGTCGTGTGACCGTCCATCAGCTCAAGGTCTAGCTGATCGTGTGGCCGACCAGCTGGCCGATCAGGTACGTGGTGCCCAGCGCGAGCGCCCCGCCGGTGGTATTGCGGACCAAGGCGTTTCGGACGTTTGCGCCCCCCAAGCGTGCCGAGACCACACCGGTGAGCATCAGTGCCAGCAGCACGACCAGGACGGTCAACGGGACTCGCCATGTGGTCGGCGGCAGCAGGATCGCGACCATCGGCAACAGCGCTCCCGCCGTGAACGCGAGGGCTGACGCCGCCGCGGCCAGCCACGGGTTGGTCAAATCGTCCGGGTCGATGCCCAATTCAGCCTCGGCGTGCGCAGCGAACGCATTGTGGTGGGTCAGCTCTTCGGCCACCAACCTGGCCGTCGCCGCCGACAATCCCTTGGCCGCATATAAGTCGGCAAGTTCCTCGAGTTCGGCCGCCGGGTCTTGTTGCAGTTCGCGGCGCTCCTTATGCAGCACAGCCTGTTCGGTGTCACGTTGCGTACTCACCGACACGTACTCACCGAGGGCCATCGACACGGCGCCGGCGGCCACGCCGGCGATACCGGCGGTGAAGATCGGACCCCGTTGCGCGGTGGCGGCGGCGACGCCGACCACGATCCCCGCGATCGAGACGATGCCGTCGTTGGCCCCCAACACCCCGGCGCGCAACCAATTGAGTTTCGACGCCAGCGAGCCGTTATGGGGCTCGGCCGAGTGCGGTGAACGCATGCGCATGCGCGACACCGTAGCGCCCACCCTGTCCTCGTGACCAGCGATTACTCGCAGGTGGTTGCAGCGACGCTACCGGGGCGCGAGGTAGCCGACCGGGCCGGCCGCGATACACACCGACAGCGCTGCGGTGTCGGCGCGCGCGGACACGTTGTATCCGGCGCCCGGCAGCCGCACAAAGACACGGTTGAGCCCCGGCCGGACCCGCACCCGCACCTCGGGGCCGTCCGACAGTGACAGGGTCATCGCACCGTCGACGTTGGCCAGGTAGTTGATCTCGGCGGTCCAGTCCGCGGGCAGCAGTGGGCCGTCCAGCGCCAGGGTCGCCGGCCGGTCCGGCTGGATCAGATAGCCGCAGTGGGGCACCGGGCCGGGAACTAGAGAGCGGACCCAGGTCACTTGGGCGTCGGCCACCGTCCCCGTGTTGGTCAGCATCCGCAACTGCGTCGTCGCCGAGGCGAATTCGGGGCGGTCCCGCAGTAGGGCGAACATGTGGCTGGCCAGGTTCTCCGGGTAGACGACCCGCTGCAGCACCAGCGGGTCGACCTCTTGGTCCAGCATCGGCGCGTCGGAGGCGGCATGTGCCGCGGCCAGACCGTTGCGGGCATTCTGCAGGTACCCGCGAGCCGGATCGTCCCGCCAGCAGGTCAAGAACGTCCCTGTCGAATACAGGCTGCTCACGGTGAACGCGGCGGCCAGGCCGGTCACCGCCACGGTGCGCAGCGGTGAGGTGTCCAGCCGGCGCGACGAGGCGCGGTTCGGGGCGCACAACCCGACCGCGCCCAGGATCGCCAGCACCACGACGAGATCGGCCAGGTAGCGCAGGGTTTGCGCCAGCTCCAGCGCGGTGAACGCCGAGGAGCGCATCAGATAGATCGGTACCTGGCAGGCCGCTGCGTACCCGGCTGCGGCAAGCCATACCGGCACCAGCCGGTGTTTGCGCGCCAGCGACACCGCCACCAGCGCGGCCAGCACCAGCCACCCCAGCGTCATCACCACCGGCCCCGGCAGCGCCCACGGCGAGGCCGGCGCCCAGCGCGCCCAGGTCCACGGGCCACCGGCCAGGCTCGGGACGATGCCGTGGGTGATCGAGCGCAGCAGCAGGTCGCGGGTCATATCGAGGTCGAAACTCCACCGCTTCTGATTCACCACTACCAGGTAGACCCCGATCCACCCCGCGGTCACCGCCAGCATCGCCGTCCACATGCGGGACCCGGCCCGCCACGCCCCGACAATCGCTCCGGCCAGCGGCTTACCGGACACATAGCCCAGCAGTGCCGTCACCGCGAAGGCTACGAACGGGATCACCGCGGACTTCTCGAAGAACACCAACCCGCCCAGGTAGGCCAGGGTGGCGGTGCACGCGTAGCGCCGATTCCCGGTGCGCGCCAACAGGATCGCGTCCGCGCACACCCAGGACAATGCGGCGCTCAGCGGTAGATAGTTCAGCGCCGCCGCCCACCAGGCGAAGGCCGGCAGGCCCAGCGGAGTCCACAACGCGGAGGTCAGCGGTATCAGCAGCACCGGCCGCCAGCCCAGAATCACCCACAGCACGCGCAGCAACGCGCACGACGACAGCAGCTGCAGCACCACCAGGCTGATCGCCGGCGCGGCCCACTGCAGCGGCCACAGCTTGGCCAGTGCCCCGGCCACCAGGAACGCGCCCGGCATCACATGACCGTCGTGGTCGTCGAACAGGTACGCCGGCGACAACAGCGGGTGGGTTCCGGCCCGGCCGACCAGGATCAGGTCGTCCCAGTAGAAGTAACCCCCGAAAGCCACGACCGCCCGAACGACCAGCTGGGCGGCGACCAATCCCACCGCCGCCCAGCAGACCCAAGGCAGGGCAGTGAAACGCGTGCGCATCAGTCTTTCTTACCTGTCGGTATGGTGGGCCGGTGCGAGCACTGGTCACCGGAGCAGCCGGGTTCATCGGATCGACGTTGGTCGACCGCCTGCGGGCGGACGGGCACCAGGTAGTCGGGCTGGACAATTTCGCCACCGGGCGTGCCGGCAACATCGAGCACCTGGCCGAGGACGCCGACTTCAGCTTCGTCGAGGCCGACATCGTCTCCGCGGACCTGAACGCGATCCTGGCGCAGCACCAGCCCGAGGTGGTCTTTCACCTGGCCGCCCAGATCGATGTGCGTCATTCGGTGGCCGACCCGGTCTTCGACGGCTCGGTCAACGTCATCGGGACGATCCGGCTCGCCGAAGCCGCGCGGACGGCGGGCGTGCGCAAGGTCGTGCACACCTCGTCGGGCGGCTCGATCTACGGCACCCCACCGTGCTACCCGACCGGGGAAGACGTCCCGACCGACCCCGCTTCGCCCTACGCCGCCGGCAAGGTCGCCGGTGAGATCTACCTCAACACCTTTGGCCACCTCTACGGGCTGCAGTGCTCCCACATCGCACCGGCGAATGTCTATGGCCCCCGCCAGGACCCGCACGGCGAGGCCGGGGTGGTGGCGATCTTCGCCCAGGCGCTGCTGGAGGGCAGGCCCACCAAGGTGTTCGGGGACGGATCGAACACCCGCGACTACGTGTTCGTCGATGACGTGGTGGACGCTTTCGTGCGGGCGTCGGGCGAGGCCGGTGACCGGCAGCGGTTCAACGTCGGCACCGGGGTGGAAACCTCCGACCGGCAGCTGCATTCCGCGGTGGCCGCGGCCGTCGGTGGACCCGACGACCCGGAGTTCCACCCGCCGCGCCTCGGTGACCTGAAGCGGTCCTGTTTGGACATCTCGCGGGCCGCGGAGGTGCTGGGCTGGCGCCCTCAGGTCGCGCTCGCCGATGGCGTGACACGCACCGTGGAGTACTTCCGGCAGATGAAGTCCATCTGAACCTTTGTGGCATACTGGCCGGTCGGAGGGGAGTATTCCCCAATTCGCAGTGTCGTCATCACGTCGCCTGTCATCGGGTGACCGGGGCTGTGGGCCGGACAACCGGCGGAAGAGACCTCCAGCGCTGCTATGACGCTGGAGGCCAGCCATGGATGTTTTCGCAATCGGCCGTTTTGGTCTGGACGCCATCGGCGCCGCCGCATCCTCCGTTTTGGGGGCCAGCGTTGACCTCGCCGCCATCCCACTGCGCGAAGGCGCCAAGATCCTGGCCGGTGAGCGTTCCGATCTGACCAGCCGACGAAGCTGGCGCGGCGCCGGGCGGGCCTGGATCGAAGTGCACGGGCTCGACGACTCCGACGGCGTGGACATCGGTGCCGAGGTTCTGGCAGCCCTGCGGGCCGAGCCCGGCGTCACCTCGGTGCGGCTGAACCGCCCGCTGTCCCGGGTAGTCGTCGAGATCGGCGACCACGTTGCGCTGGCGGACCTGTGCGCCGCGGTGGAAGCGGCCGAGAAAAGCATCGAACTTTCCCCGACCGACACCGCGGCATTGCCGGGCGATGGACTGCTGCTGGCCACCAAGGGCGCGATGGTGGGGGCCAACGCGGTAGGGCTGGCGATCGCGACCGTGGGCAGCGCGATGCGCTGGCCGGCCGCGCCCAAGATCTTCGACGCCGCGGCGTCGGTGGCCCGCTACCAGCCGCTGGTCCGCAACGCGCTGGCGAGCCGGATCGGTCCGGCCAAGACCGACCGGGTGCTTTCCCTGGTCTCGCTCGGGTCGCACGTCATCACCCTGTCCCCGGCGATCCTGGCGGTGGATCTGATGGTGGAGGGCCTCAAAGCCTCCGAGACCCGCGCCGGGGCGCTGGCCTGGAATCGCTACGAGCCGGAGCTGGCCCGGTACGCCGACCACCCGGACGTGCACACCACTGCGCGGCCTGTCCCGCGGCCGGACGGTCTGGCTGAGCGCTACCTGAAGCGCACCGCGGTGGCGCAGGTAGTCGCGGCCGGGGCGGTGGGCGCACTGACCCGCAACCTGGACGTGACGTCGAGCGCGATCCTGGCGACCTCGCCGAAAGCGGTGCGCACCAGTTGCGAATCGTTCGCCGCGACTTTGGGACAGGGCCTGGCCGACGCGCACGGAGTGCTGCCGCTGCAGCCAGACAGCCTGCGCCGCCTCGACAAGATCGACACCGTGGTCATCGACCCGCGGACGCTGACCGGTGAACAACGCAGGGTGGTACAGATCCGCGGTGCCAGCGAGCACGAGCTGCCGAAGGCCTGGAACAGCGCGCAGAGCCTGCTCGACAAGCCCGGATTGCGTCCGGGCTGGCACCGGGTTCCGGGCATGACAGTCCGCGGCTCGACCCGCACGCAGCCGGTGGACGCGCTGATCCTGCCCGCGCATCACGCGCTGGCCTCGGCGGTGGTCCTCGAAGCACGTGCCTCCGGCGCTGAGCTGGTCACGGTGGACACCGAGATCCTCAGCGAGCTGCGCCCCGGTTTCGACGACATCCGGCCGGTCTCGGGTGAGGATATCGACGCCGCGCTGGCCGCGGCGGTGGCCGACCTGCAGCAGGCCGGCCGCACCGTCGCGGTGTTGTCCACCTCGGCAGCGCAGGCGCTGGCGTCGGCGGATCTGGCGCTGGGTGTGATGCCGACGAGCGAGCATGCCGACACCCCACCACCTTTTTATGCCGATCTGCTGCTGGCCGACCTTGCCGGCGCATGGCAGGTGCTGCGCGCGCTGCCGGCTGCCCGGACGGCCACCGAGCGTGGGGTTGCGATCTCGATCGGGGCGTCGTCGATCGCCGGGCTGCTTTTGGTTCGCGGGGTTCGGGCGACGATCCCCGGTGTCGGGGCGGGGCAGAGCCGCGGTCCGGGGCCGGTGACCGTCGGTGCGGGCGCCGGAATGCTGTCGGGGTATCTGCTGGCCCGCCGGGTGTTGCGTGCGCAGGCACCGAAGCCGGCACCGGCCTACGAATGGCACGCCATGACGGTCGAGCAGGCGCGCGAGCTGTTGACGCCGGAGGCCATGCTGCCGTTGGCCGAACGCGCGCCGGTCGACGCGGAATCCCAGGGCATGTTCTGGCCGTACTTCCACGCCGTGCGTGAGGAGTTGTCCGACCCGATGACGCCGATCTTGGCGCTGTGCTCGGCGGCGACGGCCATGCTGGGTTCGCCGATCGACGCCGTGATGGTGGGCACGGTGCTCACCGGTAACGCCATGTTGGCCGCTTACCAGCGGTTGCGGGCAGAGAGCCGGCTGAACACCCTGCTGGCACAGCAGGCTCCGCCGGCCCGGGTCGTGTTGATGGGGGGCGATGGCACGCCGGCCTACCACGAGATCCCCGCCGAACAACTGCTGCCCGGTGACCTGATCGAGGTGCGCAGCAACGAGGTGGTGCCCGCCGACGCCCGGACGATCGAGGTGTATGACGTCGAGGTCGACGAGTCCTCGCTGACCGGCGAATCGCTGTCGGTCGGCAAACAGCTGGACCCGACGCCCGGCGCTGAACTGGCCGAGCGCAGCTCCATGCTCTACGCGGGCACTACGGTGATCGCCGGTAAGGCGCTGGCGATGGTGACCGCCGTGGGCGCCGACACTCAGGCCCGTCGGGCCTCCGAACTGGCCTCTGGCGAGCTGCCCGAGGTCGGGTTGCAGCACCATCTGTCTCAGTTGATGTACCGGACTTTCCCGTACAGTGCCGCCGGCGGTGTGGCGGTCGGTGCGCTCGGTCTGCTGCGTCAGGGCGGGCTGCGGGTTGCGCTCGGCAACGCGATCGCGGTCGCGATCGCAGCCGTCCCGGAGGGCATGCCGCTGATGGCTACCTTGGCCCAGCACGCGTCGTCGCAGCGGTTGACGAAAACCGGTGCGCTGGTGCGGATTCCGCGGTCGGTGGAGGCGCTCGGCCGGGTCGACGTGGTCTGCTTCGATAAGACCGGAACGCTGTCTGAGAACCGGCTGCGGGTCACCACGGTGCGCCCGCTTGCGGGATATTCCGACGACGACGTCCTCGGCACGGCCGCGCAGGCGGCTCCGGCTCCCGACGGTGCGGCGCATGCGCACGCCACCGACCAGGCCATCGTCGAGGGCGCGGCATCCGCAGCCGGTGCCCGGCCGTGGATCGAACCGGACGCGCACCTGCCGTTCCGCTCCGGCCGGGCCTTCTCGGCGTCGGTGCTGGGATCGGAGCTGCTGGTCAAGGGGGCACCGGAAGTCGTGTTGGAGGCCTGCAAGAACGCCGGCGCCAAGGCCGAGCAGCAGGTGGCCGCGATGGCGGCCCAGGGGCTGCGGGTGATCGCGGTCGCGCACGGCAAACTGACCGCCGCGCAGGTGCGGGCCGTGCAGGACGATTCCGACCGGCTCGTGGAGGTCAGCGCCTCCGGCCTGACGCTGATCGGGTTCCTCGGCTTGGCCGACACACCCCGGGCCGACGCTCCGCAACTGCTGGCCGATCTGGCCGCCCGCGGCGTCGACATCCGGATGATCACCGGTGATCACCCGATCACGGCCACCGCGATCGCCGCCGAGATGGGCGTGACGGTCCGCCCCGAGGAGGTCATCACCGGCTCGGAGTGGAATGCCTTGAACCGCAAGGAACAAGAGCAGGTGGTCTGCGAACGGGTGATCTTCGCCCGGATGTCGCCGGAGAACAAGGTGCAGATCGTGCAGACCCTGGAGCGCGCCGGCCGAGTGTCGGCGATGGTGGGCGACGGCGCCAACGACGCCGCCGCGATCCGCGCCGCCACGGTGGGGCTGGGTGTCGTTGCGCACGGCAGCGACTCGGCACACGCCACCGCCGACGTGGTGCTGACCGACGGGAAGATCGGTGCGCTGGTCGACGCTATCGACGAGGGCCGGCGCCTGTGGCGGGGTGTGCAACTTGCCATCTCCGGGCTGCTGGGTGGCAATGCCGGGGAGGTGATGTTCTCGGTGATCGGTACCGCGGTCACCGGCAATTCGCCGCTGAACACTCGCCAGCTGCTGTTGATGAACACCCTGACCGACGCGCTGCCGGCCACCGCTGTGGCGGTGAGTACGCCGGCCGGCCCAATCGGTGACGCGGTGCCCGGACTCGAAGAGCGGAAGCTATGGCGCGCAGTGGCGTTCCGGGGCGGGGTGACCGGCGCGGCAGGCACCGCCGCCTGGGCGATGGCATCCGTGACCGGTACACCGCAGCGCGCCTCGACGGTGGCGCTGATCTCGCTGGTGACCACCGAGCTCGGTCAGACCGTGGTCGACTCGCGGGCGCCGATGGTGCTGGCCACCGCGGCCGGATCGTTCGCGCTGTTCGCGGCGATCGTCTCCACGCCCGGGGTCAGCCAGCTGTTGGGTTGCACGCCGGTCGGCCCGATCGGCTGGGCCCAGGGCCTCGGCACGGCCGCGGCGGCCACCGCCGCGGTTGCCGTGGCGAGCCGGTTCTCGACTCCCGCCAAGGAGATCGCCGCTCCCGCCAGGGAGACCGAGGCCCCCATCAAGGCGGCGTCGGCGGTTCCGGCGAAGAAGGCTCCAGCGAAGAAGGCCCCGGCGAAAAAGGCTCCGGCCAAGAAAGCCCCGGTGAAAAAGGCTCCGGTCAAGAAGGCCCCGGCGAAGAAAGCACCGGTGGCCAAGGAAACGCCGGTGGAGAAGGCCCCGGCCGGAAAGCCGGCCAGAAAGTCCGCCGCGAAGAAGTCGTCCGCGAAGCTGGAACTGGTGCGCTGAGCCTGTCCCGTTACGCCGGCTGTCGCACTCTCACCTGCGGCTGTGGTCGCTTGGCCGCGGGAGGTCGCACCTGCAGCAGACCGGCGCGCCAGAGCACTGCGTAGAGCTCGACCGCCGGCACGGTCAGGAGTGCCGCTGTCGCGTCGGCCAGGGGTTCTGCCAGGACTTCGGTCGTCCTCATACCTGCAACGGTGCGGGCTGGAATCGGCCGTGCGGCAAACCCGCTGTTACCGCTGAGACAATTGTTGCCGAATTACTGTGTTTCAGGCGGTTCGGGCAGCCCGGGCGGCTGGGCTTGGGTAAGCGCTATGACCCTGGCCAGCCGGGCATAGCGCAGCTCCAGATCGCGGAATCGCATATAAGTGCTCAGCGTGGTGAACGCGAACACCATGATCAGCACGTAGAGCATCAGATCGGTGCCGCGGCGCACCCCGAGCCAGTTGGCTAACACGGTGGTGTCGTCGGGACGCAGCACCGCATAGATGCCGGCCACCACGAACACCAGGTAGCCGACTTTCACCCAGGCTCGCGACTGAGCGGACCGGCGCGACAGCAGCAGGTAAACCAGCAGCATCAGCACCGCCGCGATCAGCAGGACCTTGATCCAATTCATCGCAAGATCCTGTTCATCGCGACATCCTCTTGCGCAGCAGCCCGTCGAACAGGATGTTGACGCCGTTGAGTAGTGGCTGCCCCTTCGACTTCGAGTAGTCGGTGTAGAGCACCTCGACCGGCACTTCGCCCACCCGCCAACGGTTCTCGGCAATCAGGGCGATGAACTCCCCGGCGTGGCTCATCCCGTTCATGGTGAGGTCGAGACCATCGGCCACGCGCCGGTTGAACACCCGCAGCCCGTTGTGGGCGTCGGAGAGCCCCAGTCGGCGAATCCGCGGGTTGAGCAACACCGCGGCCCGCAGCACCGCTCGTTTGAGCGGCGGTACCGTCGCGGCTGCGTCGGGTGCGGCGAACCGGGTGCCGATCACGATGTCGAGGTCGGCGGTGTCGAGGTGGTCGATCATGCGTACCAGGTCGGCCACCCGGTGCTGACCGTCGGCGTCGAAGGTGGCGAACAGTCGGGCGCCGGGTTGCCGGCGGGCGAACTCGACCCCGGTCTGGATGGCCGCGCCCTGACCGAGGTTGACCGGATGGCGCACCACGTAGGCGCCCGCGCGACGCGCCGTGACGGCGGTGTCGTCAGCGCTTCCGTCGTCGACGCAGACCACGTAGTCGAAATTCGCACGGATCCCGGCGATCACGTCACCGATGACGGTCGCTTCGTTGAACGCCGGGACGATGATCCAGACATCGGGGTAGCGGGTATCGATGGTTTAGAAAATACACGCCTGCCCGACTTACGAATCGGTGCGCAACGCGGCCAGATGCACGGTGATTCCCACCAGGGGACCGCACAACAGGGCCACCACGGTTCTGGTCGGCAGGTCCAGCGGCAGCAGCAGGAGCAAGGTCGAGGCCACTGTGGCGCCCACCCAGCCCAGCGCGTAGGCGCGATGCAGTGCGGCGGCCACCGTCGCCGCCCCGGTCAGGGTCAGCAGCGCGATCGCGGTGGCTGCCGTCGTCAGTCCCGCCAGCAGCAGCCCGTCCGCACGGTAATCCGCGCCGAACACTGTGCGCAGCAGCCAGGGACCGAGCAGGCCCGCGGCCACCGCGCCCACCGCGCCCAGTGCGGCAACGGCCGCCGCCGGTGTGCGCAGTGCCGGCAGCCGGCGGCCCCGCTGGTCGACGAAGTGCGCGATTAGGTTGCCCTGCATGGCGGTCAGCGGCACCAGCAGCGGAGCCCGGGTCACGGTGACCGCCAGGATCACCACACCGCCCGCAGCGCCCAATTCGCCGTAGGTGGCCTGCAGCAGCACCGGGAAACCCATCACCAGGACCGCGCTGGCCCCGGCTGCGGTGATCGAATGCGCGGCACCGCGCAGGAATCCCGCCGTGCTCACCGGAGTCAGCAGTCGCGCTGCGGAGCGGGTTGAGGGTGAGGCGGCCAGCAGCAGCAGCCAGGCCAGCGCGCCGGCCACGGTGGCCCACAGGAACCCGACCAGGCCCCAGCCGACGACGAACGTCGCGGTGGCCACCGCCACCCGGACGCTCGCATCGGTCACCATCAGCGCGCCGTACTGTGTCCAGCGGTTGGCGCCGGCCAGCATGCCGAGCAGGGTGGCGTGGATCGCGAAGTTGGCCAGCCCGAAGCAGAGCAACACCACCGACAGCCAGCGCGCCTCGACGAACACGTGGCCGCTCCACAGTGGGGAACTGGCGGCCACCACCCCGGCCGCGGCCAGCCCAGTCAGACCGGCCACCCGCAGGGGGCGGGTGTGCGGGGTGGATGCGGGGTGTGTCCCCGCGTCCCGGGCGAACCGGACTTCCCGGGTGGTCTCCTGCAACAGACCGTTGGCGGCGCCGTTGACCAGCCCGAACGCGCCCCAGAACACGCCGAACACCGAGAAGCCCGCCGGGTCGAGGTCGCGCGCTGCCAGATACAGCACGGCGTAGCCGCACAGGGCGCTGAGCAGGGTTGCGGTGCCGACCCGGGCCATGCTGGCTCGGGCGACGGGACCGGTCGCCAGCCCACGGGGGAACCCGGAGGATCCGGTACCACCGACATCGGTCACCACGGCGCAAATAATAAGCGGGTCGCGGGGTACGGTCGGTCAGCCCGCTGAACTGACTCGACCACCGGAGGACCCCGTTGGACCCGTCGCTGTTGGAATGGCTGGTGACATTCGCGGGCGTGGGAGCGGTGCTCGGTTTCGATCTGTTCCTGGTGGCCCGCCGCGTACACGAGCCGTCGATACGCGAAGTCGCGATCCGGCTGTCGTGCTACATCGGGCTGGCGGTGGCTTTCGGCATCTGGGTGTGGCATTTTCACGGCGCGAAGTACGGCATGCAGTTCTACGCGGGCTGGCTGACCGAGTACAGCTTGTCGGTGGACAACCTGTTCGTGTTCGTGATCATCATGAACAGCTTCAACGTGCCCAAGAAGTATCGCCAGGAGGCGCTGTTCGTCGGCATCATCCTGGCGCTGTCGTTCCGGGCGGTATTCATCGCGCTGGGCGGGGTCGCCGTGCAGCGGTTGTCGTGGACGTTCTATGTCTTCGGCGCATTCATGGCCTACACCGCCATCAAACTGCTGCGTCATTCCGACCCCACCGGCGACGGGGAGGGCGAGGGCGGCAACAACGCCGTGGTGCGGTTTGCGCGAACCCATTTCAACGCCACCGATCGCTGGGCCGGCGTGCGGTTCTTCGTCCGGGACAACGCCGGAGCGTGGGCCATCACCCCAATGTTTCTGGTCGCACTCGCGCTGGGTACCACCGATCTGGTGTTCGCGATGGACTCCATTCCGGCCATTTACGGGCTGACTCGCCAGCCGTACCTGGTGTTCACCGCCAACGTGTTTGCCCTGATGGGACTGCGGCAGCTGTTCTTCCTGCTCGGCAAGCTGCTGAGCCGGCTGGTGTACCTGTCGCAGGGACTGGCGCTGATCCTGGGCTTCATCGGGGTGCGCATGGTGTTGCACGCCCTGCGCACCAACGAGGTGTGGTTCATCAATTCCGGCCGTCCGCTCAATGTCCCGGAGATCCCGACCCCGGTCAGTCTGGGGGTCGTCGTGGCGGTGTTGCTGCTGACGACGGGGGCCAGTTTGTACCGGACCCGCGGAGCTACCTCAGTGGAGTGAGAAGACCGGAATCGACGGCGCCGCGATCCGCAGTTCGTCGTCGCTGGAATCCGGTGTCAGCTCCGCCACGTAGCCTTTGACCTGCCAATACCACCGCTTCAGATAGCGGCGCAGCACCTCCGGCTTGTCGTCGTCGGCCACTTCGGTGACCTGGGCCGGCGTCGGACGCCGCCGCGGCCCGATCTGGATTTCGCCGGCGGCTCGCACATTGCGAACCCACTCGGTGTTGCCGCGCGGCGACACCAGGTAGTCCACTCCGTCGACGGTCAGCAGATTGACCACGACACCACGACGCTTGCCGCTCTTGCGGCCGCGCACGGACAGGGCGCGGGTGCCAGCGATGCTGATCCCTGTTTCGGCCAGCTTGCGGATCACCGTACTGGCGATGCGGGCGGCTGCATTGGGTCGGTCGTATCCGGCGGTCATGGGTGTTCCCCTTGCTCGCGATATCGAGAGCGGCGCTCTCGTTTTTCTGATCGTGGCACATCGTAGGGGGCAAATCAAGAGCACTGCTCTCATATCTGTCACACTAGTGCCGTGGGAAAACGGCAGGAGTCGCGGGAACGCATCGAGGCGCAGGTCATCGAGGTCGGACGGCGTCATCTGCGCACCCACGGGGCGGCGGGGCTGTCGCTGCGAGCAGTCGCCCGCGAGGTGGGCATGGTGTCTTCGGCGATCTACCGGTACGTGGGCAGCCGTGACGAGTTGATCACCCTGCTGCTGGTCGACGCCTACAACGATCTGGCCGATTCCGTGGGCCGCACCCGCGCATCGGCTTCGTGGCGCGAGGACATCGTCACCATCGCCCACGCGGTGCGGGACTGGGCGCTAGCTCATCCGGCCGGGTGGGCGCTGCTGTACGGCAGCCCGGTGCCCGGCTATCACGCGCCGGCCGAGCAGACCGTTGCGCCGGGCACCCGGGTCGTCGGCGCGTTCTTCGAAGCGATCGCTGCGGGCATCGCGGCCGGCGAGATCACGTCCGGGAAAAACGATGCAGCGCAACCGTTATCGTCAGACTTCCAGCGACTCCGCCAAGAGTTCGGCTTTCCCGGCGACGATGCCGTCGTCGTCAAATGCTTCCTGCTGTGGGCCGCCCTGGTGGGCGCGGTCAGCCTGGAGGTGTTCGGCGGGTACGGCGAGGACACCCTGTCGGCACCGCGGGCGGTGTTCGACGCCCAGCTCGCGCTGCTGCTGGGGATGCTGACCCAGCCGCCGGATTAACGCGGCGGTCCCAGCTTCGGCTCTCCTTCGTCGAGCCTCGCTAAACCGCCGGATCAGTGACCGGAGGTCTTGAACCGCTCGATCGACCGGGTGATCTCGGCCTCGGCTTCGGCACGGTCAACCCAGTCGGCGGCCTTGACGAACTTGCCCGGCTCCAGGTCCTTGTAGTGCACGAAGAAGTGCTTGATCGCGTCCAGCTCGTAGGCCGGTACGTCGCTGATGTCCTGGATGTGGTCCCACCGGTGGTCACCGGCCGGCACGCACAGCACCTTGGCGTCGCCGCCGGCTTCGTCGGTCATCTGGAACATCCCTACCGGGCGTGCCTCGACCAGCACACCGGGGAACACCGACTGGGGCAGCAGCACCATCGCGTCCAGCGGGTCGCCGTCCTCGCCGAGGGTGTCCTCGATGAAGCCGTAGTCGGTGGGGTAGCCCATCGGCGTGTACAGGTAGCGGTCGAGCTTGACCCGCCCGGTGGCGTGGTCGACCTCGTACTTGTTGCGCTGGCCCTTGGGGATTTCGATGGTCACGTCGAATTGCACCGGGTCAGTCTAGAGCGGCCCGGATTCACGCCCGGACTCCGCCCGTCCGGCACAATTGCGCCTGACAGGGGAGGAGAGACATGCAACCCACTCGGTGGCGACACAGCAGCGCCCATCTGGGTATCGCGGCCGCGGTGCTGGCGCTGGCCGCCGCCGTGGTGGTCGTGGCGGTCGTTGTGCTCCCGGACGAATCCGGCGCAGGTGCGCGTGTGGTGTCGCCGGCACCGGTGGCGTCCGCCAAGCCCGGGGTGGTGCCGGTCTCCGACGACGCCCCGGTGCCGGTCGGTAGTGCACTGGCCGCAGCCATGGCCCAGGCGCTGGCCGACCCGAATCTGGGCCGGCTTACCGGCCGCATCACCGACGCGTTGACCGGCAAGGCGCTGTGGACCCAGCAGGAAGACCTGCCGATGCAGCCGGCGTCCACCAACAAGGTGCTCACCGCAGCGGCCGCCTTGCTGGCGCTGGATCGGGATGCCCGGGTCACCACCCGGGTGACCGCAAGCGATCAGCCCGGAGTGGTGGTGCTGGTGGGAGGCGGCGATCCCACGTTGTCGACGGCCGAGGTCGGCCAGGACACCTGGTATCGCGAAGCCGCGCGCATCAGCGATCTGGCCGATCAGGTGCGCCGCAGCGGGGTGAGCGTCACCGAGGTGCAGGTCGACACGTCGGCGTTCACCGGCCCGACCATGGCCCAGGGCTGGGACGCTGACGACATCGAGGGCGGTGACATCGCCCCGATCGAGGCGGTGATGGTCGACGGTGGCCGCGTGCAGCCGACCACCGTTGAGTCCCGGCGATCGACTACACCTGCGCTGGACGCCGGAAAGGCGCTGGCCGCGCAGTTGGGTGTCGACCCCGACAATGTGAGCATCGCGTCGTCGTCGGTGACCGGCCGCGAGCTGGGCGCGGTCCGATCGGCACCGCTGGTGGTCCGGCTCGGCGAGATGATGAACGCCTCGGACAACGTGATGGCCGAATCCATCGCCCGCGAGGTGGCAGCGGCGATGGGCCGGCCGCGCTCGTTTGCCGGAGCGGTTGACGCGGTGATCAACCGGCTGGCCACCGCCCACATCGCCGTCAGTGGAGCCAACCTGCAGGACTCCAGCGGGTTGTCGGTCGATGACCGGTTGTCGGCGCGGACCCTCGATGCGGTGGTGCAGGCGGCCGCCGGACCGGACCTGCCCGAGTTGCGTCCGCTGCTGGACATGCTGCCGGTCGCCGGCGGCAGCGGCACCCTGTCCGAGAGGTTTCTCAACCCCAAGACGGGGCACGGTGCGGCCGGCTGGCTGCGGGCCAAGACCGGCTCGCTGACCCGCACCAATGCGCTGGCCGGAATCGTCACCGACCGCGACCAGCGGGTGCTGACGTTTGCGTTCATCTCCAACGACGCCGGACCCACCGGACGGACGGCGATCGACGCGCTGGCGGCGGTGCTGCGAACCTGCGGGTGTGGATGAGCGGGTCCGACGTGGGGAGCGCGGTGGACTTCGACTTCGCCGCGACGGTCGGTGGCTGGCTGGCACGCCCCGCGCCGCCGATGACCGACTACACACGCTGCCAGGTCGTCGAGGAACTGCACGCCAGTGCCCGCGCGGCCGAACCCCTGGTCCGAGAGGTCACCCGTCTCGGCCGGGAAGAGTTGGACGGCCCCGTCCCCGACGCCCGCGTGGTCGACCGGCGGCAGTGGATCGCCGCCGCCGCCGAATCGATGCGGGTGATGATGGGCGGCTCGGAGCGGCCCGCCGGTTTCCTCACCAGCCGGCTGACCGGGGCGCAGACCGGCGCGGTGTTGGCGTTCGTGTCCTCGGGCATCCTCGGCCAATATGACCCGTTCTGTGCAGGCGGCGGGGCGCTGTTGCTGGTCTATCCCAACGTGGTGGCCGTCGAGCGTCAGCTGCAGGTGACGCCGGCCGACTTCCGGTTGTGGGTGTGCCTGCACGAGGTGACCCATCGCGCGCAGTTCAGCGCCAACCCGTGGCTGGCCGGCTACATGTCGGATGCCCTGGCGGTACTGACCGGTGACAACAGTCCGGACCTCACCCAGGTGGTGGGCCGGCTGGCGGACCACCTGCGGGGCCACCGGGGAGACGCCGAATCGCCGGGCCCGTCAGGGATTCTGGGCCTGGTGCGGGCGGTGCAGTCTGCCGAGCAACGCACCGCGCTGGACCAGCTGCTGATGCTGGGCACGCTGCTCGAGGGTCACGCCGACCACGTGATGGACGCGGTCGGGCCGCTCGCGGTGCCGTCGGTGGCGGCCATTCGGAGTCGCTTCGAGGAACGCCGGCGGCGCCGCCAGCCGCCGCTGCAACGATTGTTGCGGGCGTTGCTGGGCCTCGACGCCAAGATGAGCCAGTACACCCGCGGCAAGGCCTTCGTCGACGCCGTGGTCGGCCGGGTGGGCATGGACCGGTTCAACGCGGTGTGGGCGAGTCCGCACACCCTGCCGTTGCCCGCCGAGATCGAAGAGCCGCAGCGGTGGATCGACCGGGTGCTGTAGCCGCGCTGCGCGCCGCACTGGGGGCGTTCGCCGAGCAGTATCTGCCGCAGGCGGGAGGCTGGGCGGTCGCGTTGTCGGGCGGACCGGATTCGCTGGCGCTGACGGCCGTCGCCGCCCGGATGCGACCCACCACCGCGCTGATCGTCGACCATGGCCTGCAAGCCGGCTCGTCTCAGGTGGCCGAGACCGCACGCCGTCAGGCACTCGAACTGGGATGCGTTGATGCACAAGTTATTCCGGTGACCGTCGGAACCGAGGGTGGTCCGGAAGCCGCGGCGCGCACCGCCCGTTACGCCGCACTGGCCGAGGGCCGCGGTCGGAACCCGGTGTTGCTGGGACACACGCTCGACGATCAGGCCGAGACAGTGCTGCTCGGGCTGGGCCGAGGTTCGGGAGCCCGGTCGATGGCCGGGATGCGGCCGTACGACCCGCCATGGTGCCGGCCGCTGCTGGGGGTGCGGCGCGCACTGACCGCGCAGGCTTGCACCGAACTGGGGCTGACGCCCTGGCTGGATCCGCATAACAGCGACGGTCGTTTCATCCGGGTGCGGCTGCGCGCCGAAGTGCTGCCGCTGTTGGAAGACGTGCTGGGCGGCGGGGTGGCCGAAGCCCTGGCCCGGACGGCGATCGCGCTGCGCGAGAACACCGAGCTCATCGATGCCTTGGCTGAGCAGGCGCTGCCCGGCGCCACCGCGGGCGCCGCGTTGGACGCTGCTGCACTGGCGGCCTTGGCGGGTCCGGTGCGCCTGGCAGTGATCCGGCGCTGGCTGATCGGCGGTGGTGGCCGCGGCCTGACCGATCTTCAGATCCGCGCGGTGGACCGGCTGGTGACCGCCTGGCGCGGCCAGGGCGGGGTGGCTATCGGATCGGACCTGCGGGGACAGCGGCTGTTCGCGGTTCGCAGTGACGGCCTACTGCGGCTGCGCGCCGAGCCGGTCTGAGCCCCGGACGGGAATTTCCTCCGCTGCAGTTGGTTGTCGAACTCTTGCCATGGCACGCTGTGCTGGTGGCTGCGATCTTGCCGGGGGAGAAACCTGAGTTGTACGCGGGTGACATCAAATCGGTGTTGCTGACCGAGGAGCAGATCCAGACCCGCACTGCCGAACTCGCCGCGCAGATCGCCGAGGAGTACGCCGATGGCCGTGCCGAGTGCGGCGACCTGCTGCTGATCACCGTGCTCAAGGGCGCGGTGCTGTTCGTCACCGATCTCGCCCGGGCGATTCCGCTGCCCACGCAGTTCGAGTTCATGGCGGTCAGCTCCTACGGTTCGTCGACGTCGTCGTCTGGGGTGGTGCGCATCCTCAAGGACCTCGACCGCGACATCAGCGACCGCGACGTGTTGATCGTCGAGGACGTCGTCGACTCCGGCCTGACCCTGTCGTGGCTGCTGCGCAATCTGGCCACCCGCCGGCCGCGTTCCCTGCGGGTGTGCACTCTGCTGCGCAAACCCGACGCGCTGGGCGCCGGCGTCGACATCGCCTACGTGGGCTTCGACATCCCGAACGACTTCGTGGTCGGCTACGGCCTGGACTACGCCGAGCGCTACCGCGACCTGCCGTACATCGGCACCCTGGACCCGCGGGTGTATGAGGGCTGAGCCCCGTCAGAAGGCCGGTGGCAGCGGATCTTCAGAGCTGGTGCATCGTCGGCTTGCGTCGGCCCCGCGACAGGAATCGAGTCAGGCTCGCGATTCGCCCTATGGCGCTGCCGGCGATCTGCGCATCCTCAGCCGTGAGGGCCCGTTCCGATGCCAGCTCGCCCTGGTAGCCGGCGTCCGCAATGGCCCCGCACAATTCTGCGACGCTGACGGCGGAATCGGCGTCGATGGTGGCAGTCGCGCTCGGAAAGTCCACCGAGGCCCGCACTCCGTCGATCGAGTTCAATTTCAGCTCGATGTGCGCCGAACACATCCGGCAGGTCATACCGGTCACGTCGAGTTGGATCCGTCGAATTTCGGACAAGGCTTCTCCTTCTGCAGGTCCTCTGTTAGTGGTCGTCAGAAAGGGCTGTCGGGTTCCACGCCGCAGCCGTGCGCGACCAGCTCGACCAGCCGCGAAGGCGGGGCGGTCAATTCGGTGACCGCATCGACCTGCAGGTCCAAACTGGCGTGGTCAGCAAGGTATTGCGCGTAGGACCGTCCCCCCAGGCGCAGGCCCAATGTGAGCCAGGCGTCGATAACCGCCCACCGGCGCGGGTTGCGTCTGGCCCAGTCGCTGGTGTCCAAGTGCTGCTTCCAGCGTTCGACGTCGTATTCGCGCGAACCGAAGTGAGCCAGAAATTCCGAGTACTCGACGGGTGTTCCCCGCAGCACGGTGACGGTGCGTCCCACGGGTGCCGACAGCATGCCCAGAATCGCTGCCGCTGCTGACCGGTTGCTGGTGACTTCCTCGGTCAGCCGTACGGCGGGGTAAGCGCGCACTGCTGAGCAGGCATCGGCAAGTGCGACCAGAATGTCGGCCGATGTCCGCAGTTGGTGCGGCTCGCCCAACACCCGGGGCAGCCGCACAAGGGAAAAGGCCAGATGGCCAGCGTTGCGCGCGACAATCAGCTCGGCCAGCGACTTGGACGCCGCGTAGGGATAAGGCGCGGCACGCGGATCGACAACCCGCGATGTTGCCGGTTGCGGACTCACCACTGACGTCGACAGATGCACCAGCTGGGCGCCCTGTGCCGCGCAGGCTGCAGCGATGGTCGATACCGCTTGGACATTGGCCGGCCGCAGCTCCCGATAGGGCACAACCACATTGGTATTGCCGATCGCGTTGACCACGGTCGCAGCGTGGGTGGTGCGGATCAGCTCAGGAATGCTTTCCGGGGCAATGTGTTCTATGCGAACGCCGTCGACCCCGGGCAGCTCCCGCCAGGGACCAACATCGGGCAGTTCGGAGGTAGTGGCCAAGACCAGTTCCGAATCGAATCCGTGAGCGCGCAGCTCGGTCGCAGCTCGAGCAAAACCGGTACCCAAGATTCCTGAGGCGCCGAGTACCACGACGGTGCCGCTGTTCGCGGAGCTCGGGCTTGGCGCGGGGTAGGGCAGTGCCGGGGCCAGGCCGGCGAGATCGTCGCCGATCTCGGCCGCGGTGACCTCGTCCATTCCCATTCCGTCGGTGCTTTCGATGAGCCGGCGGGCACTGTCGGCGCTGATTACGTCCAGCAATGACACGTGCCGGTCGAGGTAGCGGCGGGTGGACGGCAGGATGCGGATCAGGTCCAGCGAGCCGACACCTTCGGCCAGCAGTGACGAATCCGGCCGCAGGTCGCGGTCCAAGTGCCGACTCCACAATTGAGCCAGGCCGATTGCTTGGGCCGGCGCGGTGCCGGTGTCTTGCGGTTGAGTTTTGGGCAGACGATCGGAATCGACCTTGCCGCCGGGCTTGCGGGGAATCTCCGCGACTGCCGAGACTGCGAATCCGGGGACCCGGGCGGCCCGCAGCACTCCGCGAATTCGCTGCTCGGTTGCGGGGTCGGCGGCTCCCTCACGGCTGAGCAGACTGGTAAACCAAACTTCGAGCCGTGTCTCGGCGGGTTCCAGGACAACATCGCAGATCGCGGGATCCTCGGCGATCAGCCGGGTGATTTCGGCGGTGTCGACGCGCTTGCCGGCAAGCTTCACCACCGCGTCCTTGCGACCCGCAAATACCGGGAAGCCCGCGTCGGCAAAGCTCACCCGGTCGGCGGTGGCGAACGCACGCAGTGGTGGACCGTCGACAGACAGCACGGTGCCAAAGTCGGGGCTGGCCTTACCCAGGTATCCCGGAGATACCTCGTCGCCGAGCAAAACCACCTCACCGAATGCAACGAAGACGGTGTTTTCGGTCAGCGGCTGGCCCAGGCGCCGCCGACAACTGGACTCGACCCCGTTCATCGGTAGGTACGTGACCACCACAGTCGCCTCGGTGGGGCCGTAGCTTGAGATCAGCGCGATGTCCGAAACACCGCGAAACGCCTGCCACCTTTCGACAGCGCGGGAGCGAACCGCCTCTCCGCCGATCACGACTTGGCGCACGCGTGATTCCGCCAGGGTGGCGAGCATGTCGGGTTGGTCGCAGCACAGATGCCAGATGGCCGTGGGTAAATCGAGGACGGTAGCGCGGTGGCGCGTCAGGTCTTCTCCCAGTTGCGTGAGATCTCCGGTTCGAGTTGCCGCCGAGCGAACCAGAGTGGCGCCGGATTGCGCGGAGCCGAAAATCTCTTCGACACTGATGTCTGAAGTAAGGGGCGAACATTGCAGGACGGTGTCGTGCTGTTGCCATCCGTAGGCCTGGCGCGCTCCGCGGCAGAAGATGGCAAGTGCGCCGTGGGTGATCGGCACCAGTTTGGGGCTGCCGGTCGACCCCGAAGTCGGCATGATGTAGGCGATCCGCTGTGCCAAGTGGTCGTCGTCGCGGACCTGTTGATGTCGGTCCGGCAGGCCGATGGGCTGTGCCGGCAGGTCGGCATTGCTGACGTCGACCAATCGTGCTGAAAGCCCAGCTTCCGAGCCGATGGCGGCTATGCGGCCTGCGACTTCGTCGGCGTGCTCGCAGACGCTGTAGCCGCAACCGGCCAGATGGCAGGCGACCAAGAGATCGATGGTCTTGTCGGTGTGATCGTCGTTGAACACCAACAGTTCACCGGGATTGACGCCGGAACTCACCAGCCAAGCGATCCAGGAATCGACATACTTACGGCGCTGCCGCCAGCTGTCGATATCGGCGTTCGGGTCGAGAAACCATGCCGACACTTCCGGCCCTGTTGGGCTGGGCGGGATATCGGTGGAATGGCACCTACCGTCGGTGTGAACCTCGAACCACTGGTTAACACTCATCGCGACGGGCTGATTCCACTGGGCTGGCATTTTCAGCAACACCTGGGCGATCTCGGCTGCGATGCCCAGGGATTGGGGTCGGTCTTTCTGGTGATCGCCCTCCCAGATCGACAGTGTCAGGATCTGGTGCGGATCGTCTTGAACGGCTGCGATCGTCAGGCTCTCGATCGGTCCGATATCTGTCGTAGTCGGCATACCGTCGAGAAACGGTCGCAGTTCGGGCGCGCAGGGCTCGGAGAGAAAGTTGAGCGCCAAGGCGTCGGTCTCGGGAGTCCGGTTGATCGTCAGATAGATGCGGCGATATAGCTCCTCCCGGAACCAGCGCCGCCGCACCGCTTTGACGTATCCGCGGTCTACATTGGCCACCAGATCTCGCACTGAGGCGAATGCTGGGAAGCGAACGGACTGGGCAACCGAGTTGACGATGCAGGTGGCCACGTCAAGAGCTGGCTCACCGAACCGATTGTCGATGGCGTGCACCACCAAGGCATCGGTATTGCTTCGACGGCCCGCGTCGACGGCGACGGCGGCTGCCGTCACCAACACATGTAACGGGACTTGTTCCCTGGCAGCTAGTTTCGTGAGCGTTTCGTAGGCGGATCCAGTGACCTGGATGGACTCGCGCAGTACCCCTCGGCGAGCACTTCCTGACGTCGGTGGCGATTGCGGATAGCCGCCAGTGGCTGCCGCGCCTGCCAACTCCCGCTGCACCGATTCGGTCAACCGCTGCTGTGCGGCGGCAACTAGTTCGGCTTCGCGGCGGTGGGCGTCGGCCAGGCGCTCAAGCTCGGCGGCCACGTCGGGAAGTTCGGAGCTCAGGTTTGACAGGTTGCGGCCCAGCTCGGCTTCGATCAGCCCAGTCGCGCCACCGTCGAGCAGAAGGTGGTGTGCGTGCATATCCAAGCCCGTGACGTCGCCGCTCGAATTGACATGCATCCTGTAGCGCACCAAGGGGCGGGAATGAATGCCCGAATGCCATTCCTGCACAAGCAGCTCTGTGTCTTCATTGGGCATTCGTATTAGATCTTCCGTCCGCAGCCGCGGAACCAGGTGAGGATATTGGGCTTCGTCCTGTTCGAGAACGCACAATTGCACCGGGTTGCGTTGGACAGCGACTGCCAACGCGGACCGGAACCGGGGAAGCGGTATGGGCGACAAGCGATACCGGCGGCCGATCAGATACAGCGTGGGATCGGCATCCTGGAGCACACCCCGGTAGATGTTCTGCTGGGAGACAGATAGCGGAATGGGCGCCGGGGAAGGGGAGTCAGGCATGCGGGCCGGGATCTTCCAGCTCGGCGACCCAGCCGGCGATCGAAAGATCGCGCGCCAAGCGTGCTGGCAGCTCAGAATCGCGATCCACTCCGAGGCGCTTCATCAACAAGACGAATCGAACCGAGTCCAGGCCGAGGTCGCGAAGATCGGTGTCGTCGCCGTCGAAGAGGTCGGCGTCGTCGATGTAGAGCACGTCGCAGACCGCGGCGAGGACCCGCTGACGGATGGTCTCAACCATGTGCGCGGGAGTCGATCGCTGCGGCCAGGGACGTGCGCATGACTTTGCCGGACTGGGTTCGCGGAATGCTGCTCACCAGGACGATCCGCGACGGGCGGGCGGCGGACTCCACCTCACTGCGGTATCGGGCTGCAATGGCCTTTTTGAGGCTGCGAGCACCGGCCTCGTCCAGTACATCCGGCGCGACCACTGCGAGGCCGACGAGAGCTCCGAACTCCGGGTCGGGGATCTCGTAGCACGCTGCCTCGTGGACTCCCGGGACGGATTCTGCGATGCGATCAACCTCGTCAGGAGCGACATTGACTCCGCCGCAGATGATCATCTCCGAAGCACGCCCCCGGATGTAGAAGTACCCGTCGCTGCCTTCGTCGAGTAGGTCACCGGTGTTCACCCACCCGTCGCTCAGCACTTCGTGGGTCCGGCCCGGGTTGTTCCAGTACCCCAGCATGTTTGCCGGCGACTTGATCCACAAGGTTCCGGACGCGGCCGGCGGGCCTGCCGGTCCGCTGCCATCGCCGTCGAGGTGAACCTGCACGCCGGGGTAGGGTCGTCCGACCGCGCCTGCCTCGATGGCGGCGATCGACCCCGGTGCGGTGGGAAGACACATTGCGGTGCAACCAGTTTCGCTCAGTCCATAGACCTGCGCGGTGCGTATCCCCGCGGCCTCGACGAATTGCACGTCGGATGCGATAGCCCGCGATCCGCCATAGCCGAGAAATCGCAGCGACGGCGGCATCGATGTGCCGGTTACTTTCAGCTCGGCGACCAGACGTGAGAGCAGTGTCGGGACCAGGCAAACCGTAGCGACCTCGTTGGTCGTGAGTATCTCCAGCAGCGACGCTGACCCTTCACCTCCGGTGACGCATGTACCGCCTTGCATCAGGCAGTTCAGAATCCACCACAGGCCACCGATGTGCGTGGCCGGCAACGGCGAGTACGCGACTTCGCCTATCACCCAATCGATCCACGTCAAGCCGGTCTCCCGCAGGATGTCGGCGACGGCATAGAAGGTCCGATTGGCCAGCAGCACAGCCTTCGGCTCGCCGGTGGTGCCGCTGGTGAGGATCATCGCCAGCGGGTCATCGGCACCGGTGTTCGGCTTCGGGAGCACGCCGAGGTCTGTGCGCGAGGGGCTGTCTTCGGCAACCGACAGTGTCGGTACCGCGGCGAGGGACTCCGGCGGGTCCGAAAGGGACAGACGGGCACCCTCGGTACACAGAATTGCGGCGGGTTGCGTGAGATCGGCGAACCGTTCGACGGTGGCAATGGGCAGATTGCCGTCCGCCAAAACAGCTATGGCGCCCAGTCGGGCACAGGCAAGGACCGCCAAGTATGTCTGCGGTCCGTTGTCGGAAACAACCAGTACGCGAGAACCCGGCGACACCCCACTCGCCTGCAGCGCTACTGCCAGGCGCTCCCATTCGGCAGCCAGCTCGCTGTAGCGCAGCGGACTGCTTCCGTCGCAACGGCGTAACGCGATGGCAGCTGGCCGCTGGCGTACGTGTTCGACAATGCGATCCAGTACGGAGCTGGGGACCGGACTTATCATGTCTGCGAACCTATTCTGGTTTGTCAGCCGGGGATGTTCAGAGCGGCGAGTTCGAACTCGCCGAACGCCGAGCCGCCGTGTTCGTCCCAGAACTCGATAGCGCACGGCACCCGCAGATAACGCACTGTGCGTTGCACGATCTCGAAGTCTCGGCATTCCAGCCTGGCGCTGAACTTGTTGGCATCAATCGGCCTTTTGAACAGTGACGATGAGTTCCTGATGAACATGCTGGAGAGCTGATGCTTGCAATAATCTTCGAGCCCCCAGCCGCGGAAGGCCGGAATGACGCCATCGCAGATAGCCGGCGCGAAAGCGCTGTAAGCGAGCTGGTTGAAGCACAGCACCAACTCGACCGCATTGAAATGCCCAGTGCTACGGATGTAGGCAGACTCGGCGATCGCGAAATTACCTTGAGCTAGCACAGAATCAGCGCTTGCTTGCGACACTGCATCGACCAGATACCGACAACTCTTGTAGGTATACGGCTCCAATACGGTGGCCAGCACGTCTTCGGCGATCGGTGCTGCATCGCTTAGTGTGGTATGGGATGAAGCGACAGTGCTCATACTGCGTATCCCGGAGTCTGGTGGCCGTCGAGCATGGTCAGTCGATACGTCGTCAAAGTTCCTTCAGAGCTGCCGTGTTTGGCACGATGCATCAGAACTCGGTTGTCCCACAAGATGATATCTCCGACCTCGTAGTGTTGTGTGTGGATGAAGGGATGCGTGAAATCCGGGTCAAGTTGCCCGGTCGCCTCCATGAGCTGTTGCAGGACTTCTTGATCCAGTTCCCGCCCGTCCTGGTCTTCGATTCGAGTGGTCCCCGACGCGCAGATGTAGAGGATCTCTTCGCCGGTCTTCGGATGCCGGATCACGGTCGGCCATTTGATGGGCGGTGTGGTCCGGGTAATTTCGTCCCACACTTCCCCGATCGGCCGGTATACATCGTCGGGGCGGATCTTGATGTGCCGCCGGGGATCATGAGTGCTCAACGTTCCTCGGGCGGCGTCCTGTAACGCGGCGGGTACCGACGCCCAGGCCTGACTGAGGTCGATGAAATAGGTTCCGCGGTCGGCTCCGGGAACGCTCAGAGGTAACACCATCGAGAACGCGAACGGCTCCGGCATGAACATGTAGTCGATGTGCCAGAACGCGCCGGTTCGCGGAACGCCTTGGTGTTCCTCGGTGGAAGATACGAAGATCTCCGGAAACTCGTGATGGTGGTACATCGATTCGTAGTAGGGCACGATGTCGCCGACGATCCTGCCCAACTGCAGGTACTGCTCCGGCGATGGGTGAACGCCTTTGAGGATGACGAGCTTGTTGGTATATACGATCTCGCGAATTTCGTCGCGGCTGATGGTGCTCAGGTCCGTGGGGTCGACCCCGGTGATCTGCGCTCCAAGGCCGGTGCCGGTGACGGTCAGTGTCATCCGAGGTGGCTTTCCTTGCTCATTCTTCTTTTCCCTCCTTCATCGGTTGGGTCAGTTGCTCCACCTGGTCGGAGGCGCTCCAGCTGGTGGGCAACATCGGTACTCGCCGGATCTCGTCAGCGTGTCCCGTGAGTCCAGCGGCGCGAGTGGAGGCGACCACTGCCGCGATGGCCTCGGGGCGTTCGGCGGGGCGGGCATCGGACTCCGTGGCCATGACAGCGCCGTCGCCAGCTTGGAGGAACTCGTAACGGTTGCCGTGCATACGAACCCGCCCTGTGCTGCGTCGATTGCGCCGGCCGCGGACATCAGCGGCGACGGTCCGCGGAGCGGTCGTGCGGCTGGAAGCCGCGACGCTGTTGGAGGCAGTCATATCGTCTTTGGGGCCGGTCTCGACGCCGGGTGGTCCCCAGCCGGAGACGACATAGGGGATCAGCGCGGCAACGCCGTCGGGGCTCGGGATGACGGCGGGTGCGCTCGGTCCTGGTGCACCGGCGGTGCCGCCCAGGCCAGCGGAGGAGCCGGCCGCAGCGGGCGGTGCCGCAATCGCCGTAACGGGGATGTCCACGCTTCCCTCACCGGCCAACGGAGCGACGATGGCTGGTCCTTTATCAGCCGGGATCTGTTGGCCGTTCAGCAGCGGCAGCAACTTCAAGGCGCTCAGCGCGCTGAGCGCGGGAGCGAAGAACGGCAACAGCAGCAAGCCGTATGACGCGTAGTAGGGATACCACAACACGTCGTAGGCGATCAACGCGACCGCCGCCAAGAAGGTAGCGATCACCGGGTTGAAACCCAGGTTCTGGAAGAAGTCCTCGAAGATGCGCAGCAATTCTTCGACATTGCCGGCATTGTCGAGAAGTTCAGTGATGAGGCGGGTCAGCTCCTGTAGCCAATTGGGGTCTTCAGCGCCTGCTGGGGAGGTGGCCGCGGCGGGGTTGGAGACGATGGGTGGAGCGGGCCGGATCTGCGGGTTCGCTGCGACGGCTGCAGTGGCGGTGCCCTGATATACGGACATGGTCTCGGCGGCCTGCACCCACATCCGCGTGTAGTCGGCCTCGTTAGCGGCGATCGGGACGGTGTTCACTCCGAAGAAGTTCGTGGCGAGCAGCACCGTGTGAACCGCGTGGTTGGCGGCCAGCTCGTCGAGGCTGGGCATCGAGGCCACTGCGGCGCTGTATGCGGAGGCAGCCGTCTGGTGTTGTGCAGCAGTCGTGGCACTGTCGGCGGCCGCTTGTTCCAACCAGGTCAGGTACGGGGTGTGCGCGGACAGATACGCCGTGGCGCTCGGGCCCTGCCAGTGGCTGCTTTGCACCGCGGCCAGTACCCGGGTCAGTCCGGCGGCGGTGTCGTCGTAGATGACGCTGAGCCGCTGCCATTCCGCGGCGGCTGCCAAGAGAGGTCCTGGCCCTGGTCCGGCGGCAAGCATGGCGGAGTGCGTTTCGGGAGGCATTGCCATCCAGATCGGGGCGGTCAAGGATGGCACCTCCTCTGATGTCGTGGATTGCGCGGAACGCAAGGTGCGGGCCAGTTCCCGCCACCGAGGTGGTCGGATGTGAGAATCAAAAAGTTCCGGTCGATCACGGTTAGGTTTCTCGCAGCGACTCACGGGGGTCCGGCGGGTACGGTCTGAAGGCGTGCCAGTCATTGACGCCCGTCATCTTGAGGGGATATCGGAGACGGCATTGCTCACGCTGTATCAGCGGGCGGCCGAGGCTAAGCGGCCCGACGGGGTGATCGACGATCCCATGGCGATCGAGTTGTTCAACAGTCTTGATTACGATTACGCCGACTTCGGCAGGACTCACCAGGCCACCGCGATGCGGGCATTGGTGTTCGACCAGGCCACCCGCGAGTACCTGGCGGTGCATCCCCGCGCGACTGTCGTTGCCCTTGCGGAGGGTCTGCAGACAAGCTTCTGGCGTGTCGACAACGGCCAGTTGAACTGGCTTTCGGTGGATTTGGAACCCATCATCGCACTTCGCGAACTGTTGCTGCCGGCATCAGACCGGCTGCGCTCGTGTGCCCGGTCGGCACTCGACTACTCGTGGATGGACCAGGTCGACGACTCCGCCGGGGTGTTGATCACGGCCGAGGGGTTGTTGCAGTATCTGGATCGCGAAGCGGTGTTTGCTCTGCTCGCCGCCTGCGCCGAGAGGTTTCCGGGCGGCCGGATGATCTTCGACAGTGTCCCGAGACTGCTGAGCTCCTACTCACGCTCGCGTCGCGGGATCAAGCTCAGCGACAACTACACGGCGCCTCCAATGCCCTTCTGGTTCACGGCGAAGGACTACTGCGAGCTGCGTGCGGTGCCTGGCGTTCACGCTGTCTCTGAGCTGGGTGTACCGCCCGGGCGAGGCAGGGTGGTCGGCAGGGCACTTGCGTTGGCCTATCGGTCCAAGCTCCTGAGCCGGTTCCGCGCCCCGACCAACCTGGTCGAATTCGCCCGCCCGGGGTGTGATGTCAGCCACAAGAATCCGGGGACTTGAGTGATTCTTATCGAAGCCTGGAACTTTTTTCATATCGGCTCGACTTATTGGTCATGACACAGTTTCGCCACTCTCAGGTCAGCACAGCACAACTCAGCAATCGGGGATTGATGGTCGCCGGCGCCGCGTTAGCCGTTACCGGAATACTCGCGGTCAGCCCCGCGACCCCCGCGCTGTCTGGCGGCACCGCAACGCCCGCGGTGCAACTCGCCGCTTCGATCGACCCGTTCGGTCCGTGGGTGGATGTCCTCAACGCGACGGTGGCCAACGGGTCGCAGGTCTTTGACGCGATCAAGGACGCTCTAGGCGGGTTTACCGACACGCTGGAAGGGCAGTTCGCTGCGGCGACGTTCCTCGGTGTCGACGTGGCAACGCCAGAGGGTTCGGAGTTGGCCGCTCAGACCCTCGACTGGAATCATCTTTGGGGCCTGCAGTATCTGGCCGGGATGGACTTCGGCATGGGGATCCCGCAGATCGACCCGGTGGAACCCGCGGCAACGTTCCTGACCCTGTTGTCCTCGCCGCTCAGCGGTGTCCTGATGGGGCTCATCGGCCCGCTTGTCAGCCCCGGGGTAGAACTGATCAACAGCATCGGATCGATCGTCGACAGTGTCGGCGCGGGAGACCTCGAGGCGGCGTTGCAAGGGCTGCTGGCCGCTCCGGCCAACGTCGTGGGCGCGTTCTTCAACGGGGCAACGTTAGACCTCGATGCGTTGGTGCCGTTGTTGAACGACGTTCTGCAGGTTCCGGAAGGCAATGCGGTCCTCGGCGCCAGTTTCGCCTTTGGCGGTCTGCTCACGCCGGGAGAAGCAGACGCCGGCAACGTCGGCGGTTCGCTCTACAACTCGCTTGGTCTCGATCTGCAGATGCAGGGGATGGGAATGCCCTACCTGGCCCCGGGTGAGGGTGTCGGGCTCATCGCGTCGTTGGTCAATCTGGTGGAGATGTTCGCCGCCGGGATGGGCTGACAAGAAGTCATTTTCGGGCAGTAGTCACCCAAAGCGGGCGCTCCATACCGGAAGCGCCCGCTTTTGGCGATCACGACTGGCCGCGGAACGTCGTCGCCGCCAAAGGTTGGATCAGCCCACGGTTTGTGGCGCTGGTGGTGCATCTTCGCGCTGCCCAACCGTATTCGGATTCGGCCAGCGGGCCGGGAATGGACGCGGGCGAACCCGTTGCGGCCACCAGAACCACCTGCCGAGCAGGGCAGCCAGAGAAGGCATCACGAACGAGCGAATCACCAAGGTGTCGAAGAGCAGACCGATGGCGATCGTCGTTCCGATCTGTGCCACGACTGTCAGATCACTGACGGCCATCGACAGCATCGTCAGGGCGAACACCACGCCGGCCGAGGTCACCACCGAGCCAGTGCCGCCCATCGCCCGGATGATTCCGGTGTTCAGCCCGGCGTGGATCTCCTCTTTGAACCTCGCCACCAACAGCAGGTTGTAGTCCGAGCCCACGGCCAGCAGGATGATCAGCGACATCGCCATCACCATGAAGTGCAGCTCCAAGCCGATAATGTGCTGCCACAACAGGATCGACAGGCCAAAAGACGCCCCCAGTGACGCCAGCACGGTTCCGACGATCACCGCGGCGGCGATCGCGCTTCTGGTGATGACCAGCATGATGATGAAGATCAGACACAGTGCGGCGATCCCGACCGCCAGCAGGTCGTAGTTGTTGCCCTGCTGCATGTCCTTGAACACCGATGCCGTACCGCCGACGTAGATCTTCGACCCCTCCAGCGGCGTGCCCTTCATCGCCTCCTTGGCGGCCTGCTTGATGCCGTCGACGTGTTTGATCCCTTCCGGTGTCAGGGGATCGCCGTCATGGGTGACGATGAACCGGACGGCGTGGCCGTCAGGTGACACAAACACCTTCAGGCCGCGCTGGAACTCCTGGTTGCCGAACACCTCCGGTGGCAGATAGAACGTGTCGTCGTTCTTCGAGTCGTTGAAAGCGGTGCCCATAGCCGACTGGTTGTCCAGCATGACCGCGGTTTGGTCGAGCAGGCCGTTCTGCGCGGAGAGCATGGTCAGCATGGTCGTCCTCGTCGACGTCAATGCCTGAATCTGTCCGGGCAACTGCTCAATCATTTGTGGCACTAGCGCATCGAGCCGGTCGAGTTCGGGCAGCAATCGATCGATGTCGCCGGTCAACACGTCGGGGCCGTCGAGGGCATCGAAAATCGATCGTAGAGACCAGCATGCCGGGATGCCGAAGCAATGTGGTTCCCAGTATAGGTAGCTGCGCAGCGGCCGCATGAAATCGTCGAAGTCGGCGAGGTGGTCGCGTAATTCCGCGGTGTCGTCGGCCAATTGGTGTGTCTTGCCGACCATGCTGTGGGTGGTGGCGCTCATCTCGGTCATCAACAGCTGCATCCGCTGCATGGTGTCGATGCTGCGCTGCAGGTCTTCGGCGCTTGAGCCAAACTCGCTCATTCGGTCCCGCAGGTAGCCCTGATTCAGGACCTGCAGGGTGCCCTGAAGGCTGAGCTGAGCAGGCAGCGTGCTGAACTTCAGCGGTGTGCCAGCCGGCCGGGTAATCGTCTGTACCCGGCTTATCCCCGGTTGCCGCACAACCGCCTTGGCGATCTTGTCGATCACCAGGAAGTCCGCCGGATTACGCAGATCCCGATCCGTCTCCACCAGCAACACTTCGGGATTCATCCGCGCGGCGGAGAAGTGCTGCTCGGCTGCCGCATAGCCGGCGGTGGAAGGCAGGTCCGCAGGTAGGTACCGGCGTTCGTTGTAGCTGGTGCGGTAGCCCGCCAGGGCGACCAGACCGATAAGGGTCAGCGCCATGCTCGCCACGAGAACCGGAGCCGGCCAACGAACGATGACCGCACCGAGTTTGCGCCAGCCGCGGATCCGCATCGCCCGCTTGGGTTCCAGCAGCCCGCGCCGACTGGCGACGGTGATGATTGCCGGACCGAGGGTCAGCGCCACAAGCATGGCGACGACCATGCCGGCGGCCAGGGGGATACCGAGCGTCTGAAAATAGGGGAGCCGCGTGAAGTGCAGACAGAATGTGGCGCCGGCGATCGTCGATCCCGAGGCCAGGATCACGTGCGCCGTGCCGTCGAACATGGTGTGGTACGCCGTCTCACGGTCTTCACCTGCAGTGCGGGCCTCTTGGTAGCGGCCGACCAGAACGATCGCGTAGTCGGTCGCGGCAGCTATGGCCAAGGTGACCAGAAGGTTCGTTGCGAAAGTCGTCAGGCCGATGAGATGGAAGTACGCGAGCCAGGCCACCACGCCGCGCGCCGCGGCGAGTGCCAGAAACACCAATGCCAAGACAATCAGCCCGGTGCTCACTGACCGATACACCAAAAGAATCATCGCGGTGATGACCAAGAAGGTGAGACCCACGATGACTTGCGCGCTGTGGTCACCGGCCACCTGCTCGTCGGCCGCCAGCGCCGCCGGGCCGGTGACATACGTGGTCACCTCCGGTGGGGCGTCCACCTCGGCGACGAGATTGCGGACCGCCTCCAGCGATTCGTTCGCCAGCGTCTCGCCCTGGTTGCCGGCCAGGTAGACCTGTACGTAGGCCGCCCTGCCGTCGTTGCTCTGCGCCCCGGCGGCGGTCAGTGGATCACCCCAGAAGTCCTGGACATGCTCGACATGAGCGGTGTCGGCGCTGAGCCTGCTGATCAGAGCGTCGTAATAGCGGTGCGCATCATCGCCGAGTGGCTGTCGGCTCTCGAGGAGAATCATCGCCGAACTGTCGGAGGTGTACTCGTCGAAGACGTGACCGACCCGCTTCATCGCGGTCACCGACGGCGCGAAATCCGGACTCATCGGCACCGAGCGCATCTGGCCTACGACTTCGAGCGGTGGCACCGCGGTGCTGAGGACGACGACAAAGGCGACCCAGCCAAAGATGATCAGGACGGCAAACCGCCGAACCCATCTGGCGACGACGGAGCGTTCTTCCCGGGGAGGCGGGGCCGTTGCAGGCGATGTGATCTCAGGACCAGCAGACGATCTCATCGATGGCGGCAACTTCAAGTGGGCACCACTAGTCGATGACGAGGTTCATGACCCCGGGGGCGAACAGTTCCTACAGCGCTGTTCCTCTCTGCTCGGACACCTGTCGTATTCAGCAGTAGGTGGTCGGCGCAAGTCATCGCCTAATGGGTCGGATGAGACACAGGGAAAGTTCCCACGCCTGCCGCGGGAGGTTTTCTGGGCTGAGACGCGCTAGAAGGGCGGCGGGTCGTCGTCTTGGGTAGCCGGGGTCAGGGTCGGAAACCAGGTCGCTTGGCGGGCGGCGCGTCGTGCTTGGCGGGCCTTGTGATTTTGGTTGCGTTCGGTGGCGATGCGGGCCGCGCGGTGTTGGGCGCGGGTGCGTCGGCGGCGGGGCATCATGGCGGTGCGGTCGCCGCAGCGGTCATCGTCGCGTCGCTGCGGTGTTGGCAGTTCCCCGGTGGGTGCACACAGATGCGGGAACAGCAGGGAACTGCCCGGGGTGGTGACGTAGGTCTGCCCCGACGGCGAAGTCAGGATCAGCGTGCCGTCGGGCAACTGCTGATCTCGCCACCCCCAGAAGGTTTTCACCAGATGATGTGTGCGGCAATAGCATTTGAGGTTCGATGGATGGGTGACACCGCCGTCGCCACGAGGAATCGTGTGGTCGATGTCGCAGTCCAGGGCCGGGGGGCGTGTCTCATTGACTGTGTAAGTGGTTTGGCCTGAATGGTGGTGGCAGGCTGCTACCACCGGACAGGAGAGATCATCTTGCCGACCTCTGATTCGAACGCCGCTGCCGAAAAGCTGTCGAAGTTGTTGCCCCCGGCAGCCGTGGATGCGCTGCTGGCTGACGCCGAAGCCTCTGGAACGCCGCTTGATGGCCCCGACGGGCTGCTGGCCGCTATCACCAAATCCGTGCTGGAACGGGCCCTAGACAGAC
>NZ_UWOA01000029.1:0-60774 GCF_900604305.1 Mycobacterium sp. P7213 | reverse complement strand
TTACCGAATCGCGGATCGGTCGGGGTGTTCAGTGCGGTTTGGTCGGCGAGGACGTAGACGGTGACGTTGGTGGCGCGGGCGTCGCTGCYGGCGGCGGGGCAGTCGGKGTTGGTGCAGGCGCAGGCCAGGGTGTCGGCGCCGGCGGCCAGGGCGCCGAGGGCGTCGGCGCGGCGTTGGGCCAGGGTGCGGGGGTCGTCGTCGCAGACGGTGTGGGCCAGTTGGGTCAGGCGCCGGTCYAGGGCGGTGGCGTCGGTGGCCCAGAGCCGGCCCCATAGGGCGGTGGTGCCGTTTTCGCTGTTGCGGGTGTCGACGGTGACGTCGCGGCTGCGGGCGTCGCGGTCTTGGCGGCGGAGGGCGTCGGGGTCGTATCGGTCGATCAGGGCGTCGATGGCGGCCGCGGTTTTGGTCGCCGAGAGCGGCCCTAGTGCGGTGGCGATCTCGGCGAGTTCGGTGTCGATCGCGTGCAGGAGGTAGGGGTTGGTGATCAGCGTGGTGCGCCAGACGATGGTGGCGACCAGTCGGGAGTTGATCGCCCCGGTGAGGAACAGTGCGGCCACCTGGGGCAGCCGGTCTCGCAGTGCCGAGGCCAGATACATCTGCGAGGAGGCCATGCCGTGGCTGATCTGCTCGGCGGCGGCGACCTCGCTGGCCGCGGCGTCCCAGTAGTCGCACGACCAGCGTGACCGGTTGACCGCATCGGTTCCGTGGGTGCGCCGTGCGACCAACTCGCCGATGACAGCCAGCCGGCGTGCCGCGGCGGCGGCCTCCAGCCGGGCCCACCCCGCGATCGCCGCCACCAGGGCTTTGTCGTCGGCATCGGCCAACGACCCCGGCTCAGGCAGATCCGCATCGAACATACGTTCGACTGTACCGGAAGCAGGCGACAAGCGTCGGGTGATGTGTCAGGACATCGGTGACAGTTCTCGCCGCACCGGCCAGGCTCAATACCCCGCAGTCTTGAGGTTGCGGTCCAGGAACTCCAGTTGATCTGCGACCACCCGTTCGAAGGCCTCGCCGACGTAGATGTCGAAGTGGCCCTCGGGATAGCTCTTGACGCTGCCGCGGCGCGCCTTCGCGGCGTAACGCAGGGTCGGTCCGGGCGGTGCCACCGAGTCGGTATCGCAGATGCAGAACAGGATGGGGCAGCTCACCTTGGCCGTCAGCCGGCCCGGACGGTAGGCGAGGATCTTCATCCCGATCCGCGCGGCGACCTCATTCCGCAGGGTCAGCCCCTTGGGGACCAGGCGCAGATAGCCCAGGTAAGAGTCGGGCGTCGTCATCAGCGCGACCTCGCCGGGGCGACCGGCGGTCGCCACCATCACCGGCGGATTGCCGAACCGGGCTGCGGCCAGATCCCGCAACGCCAGCATGGTGATCCGCGCGATAGTCAACGGCGGAATGGTGCGCGCAGAGGCGATCCCGTCGGTGAACGGACATTGCGCCACCACCGCCGCCACCGGCAGCCGCGCCGCCGTCGCGATCACGTGACCACCGCCGAACGAGGTGCCCCACAGGCCGATCCGGTTGCCGTCGACACCGGGCAGGGTGTGTGCGAAGTCGACCGCGGCGGCCCAGTCAGCCAACTGCATGCCCACATCGAGCAGCTGGCGGGGAGCACCGTCGCTGTCGCCGAAGTTGCGGTAGTCAAACACCAGGCAGGCGTATCCGGCCGCGGCGAACCGCTCGGCGTAGGCGTCCAGTCGCATGCTGCGCACCGCGCCCAGGCCGTGCGCCATCACCAGCAGCGGGGCACCGTCCGGATCTGCTGCGCCGGCCGGGTCGGGGCGGTACAGCCAGGCGCGGATACGGTCCGCGCCGGATCGGAATGAGACGTCTTCGCGGATAGCCATGCCTAAAGGTAGCCCCGGGTGTGGTAGACCGGCTTCGTGACCGGGGCGGTGACTCACAGCCAGTTTCGGAGCCTTTTGCCGAGCCTGACGGAGGTGGTGGGCCCCGGCTATGTCACCGACGATCCCGACGTGCTGGCCGGCCGCAGCGTCGACTACACCGGTCGCTACCGGGGCCGAGCGGGCGCGCTGGTGCGCCCCGGGTCGCCCGAGGAAGTCGCCGCGGTGCTGCGACTCTGCCGCGACGCGGGCGCGAACGTCACCGTCCAGGGCGGGCGCACTTCGCTGGTGGCCGGCACCGTCCCCGAGCACGACGACGTGCTGCTGTCCACCGAGCGGCTGAACACCGTCGGTGAGGTCGACGCGGTTGAGCGCCGGGTGAGTGTGGGTGCGGGTGCCACACTCGCGGCGGTGCAACGGGCGGCGAACGACGCCGGCCTGATCTTCGGTGTCGACCTGACCGCCCGGGATACCGCGACCGTCGGCGGAATGGCCTCGACCAACGCCGGTGGGCTGTACACGGTGCACTACGGCAACATGGGCGAACAGGTGCTCGGCCTGCAGGTGGTGCTGCCGGACGGAGCGCTGCTACACCGACGCAGCGCGGTGCGCTCCGACAACACCGGCTACGACCTACCGGCGTTATTTGTCGGTGCCGAAGGAACTTTGGGCGTCATCACCGGGCTCGATCTGCGACTGCATGCCCGCCCGGTCCACCGGGTCACCGCACTCTGCGGCTTCGCGGAGCTGCAGGCCCTGGTAGATGCGGCGCGAACCTTTCGCGACCTCGACGGCATCGCGACCCTGGAGTTGATCGACGCCCGCGTCACCGCGTTGACCGGCGAGCGACTCGGGATTGTCGCTCCGGTGCAAGGTGACTGGCTGCTGCTGGTGGAACTGACCGGCGACACCGACCAGACCGACCGCCTCGCCGGCCTGCTGGCGCAGGTGCGGTCCTGTGACGAGCCGGCGGTGGGCGTGGACGATGCGTCCCAACAGCGGCTGTGGCGGGTGCGCGAGGCGATCGCCGATGTGTTGGGGGCATTCGGGCCGCCCCTGAAGTTCGATGTGTCCCTGCCCCTGGCAGCGATCGCCGGATTCGCCGCAGCGGCGGGCACATTGGTGCAACGGCACGCGCCGCAGGCGCTTCCGGTGCTGTTCGGCCATGTCGGCGAGGGCAACCTGCACTTCAACGTGCTGCGTTGCTCGGCACCAGCCGAAGCGGGCCTGTACGCGGCGATGATGACGCTCATCGCCGACTGCGGCGGCAACGTCAGCTCCGAACACGGGGTGGGCAGCCGCAAGCGGGCCTACTTGGCGATGTCGCGCGGGCCGGACGATGTCGCGGCGATGCGGACGATCAAGGCCGCGTTCGATCCGACCGGCTATCTCAATGCCGCGGTGCTGTTCGACTAGTCGCGGTGCTTGATGCCGACAGCCTGACGCAGCTGGGCGAGGAACTCCTCGGAGTCGTCGCTGCGAATGATGTAGTGCGAGATGGCGATCCGGATCGCGGCGGCCGCCTTCACCGCCGCATCCGGCCCGGTCAGCATCCGCTGCAGACCCTCGCGCATCGGTACCATGATCCGGGAGAAGTCGGCGAGCACGTGCTTGGGCTCGATGTCGATCATTCGCACACCCGTATATGAGTGTTGGTATTCGACGATGAAACGCAGTGCAGCGTCGAGCTTTTCGGTGCCCTTCAGTCCCTCGGTAGCGCGCGCGATCCCGCTGTCGAAGATGTGCCGCTCGTAACGAGAGAACGCCGAGATCAGTTCTTCCTTCGACGGGAACCACCGATACAGGGTGGGGCGGGAGACCCCGGCCTGGGAGGCTACCTCGGACAGGCTGAGCTTGGTCAATCCATTGCGCCCGAGCACCTCGGCGGTGGCCGCGAGGATCCGCTGCCGGCTCGAGTTGTCGGGGCCGTCCACCGTGCTGCGGGTCATAGCAAAGACTTTACAAAATATAGCGAGAGTGTCACGCTGGTTCGGTGCCTGGACATCGTTCCTCACCGTCGCGGGCCCCCTGGGCCGGGCCGTAGGGCAATTATTGTGATCGAAGCGCCGCAAGTCACGTACGAGGAACGCACGCATCCGCTGCGAGCCGTGATGATCGTCATCGAAGCAGCCGGGATCGGCCAGGTGGCCGCCGCGCAGTTGGCCGCCCAAGGACACCTGGTGCTGCTCGGCGGTCGGCGAATCGCGGAGTCCGAGCGGTTCGCGGCGCAGCTGCGAGACCGCGGCGGCAGCGCGTTCGCTGCCCATCTCGATCTCGCAGACCCGCGGTCAATCAACGAGTTCCTCGCCGCCGCGCACTATCTCATCGGTACCCCGGACGTGCTCATCACCGATGTCGGCCTGGCCGGCCCGGCGGGCGAGTCACCAGACGGCGCCGGTGTGGGTGCGCAAACCCTGGCCACCCGGGTGATTCCGGCCATGATCGCCCGGGGCAGCGGTGATGTGGTGCTGGTCGGCCCGGAGTTCGCCGGGGTGCACTGCGCCACCGCCCAGCACAAGGTCGAAGCCTGGCTGGCGGCCTTGGACGCGGAATTCGTCGGCACCGGGGTTCGGGCCTCGGCCGTGCGGTCGGTCCGGCCGGGGCCGGGCGCCTCCACCGCTGCGGCCGGCCGCCTGCTCGCCGGGATGGCTACCGAGCCGCGGCTGCGTCTGGTCGAAATGCTCCCGGCTGTGGGAGCGGGTCGCTAACGACGGCGCACCAGGACTGACTGCGCAATGCCCGCCACCGCGCCCTGCTGGTCGAACAAGGTGCCGATGGTCGTCCCGATGCCGTCGGGGCCGTAGTTGGTCTCGGCCCGGATGCCGATCCACTCGCCGTCGGGAACCCGGTGCACGTGCACCACCAGGTCGGTGTTGAGGAACGTCCACTTTCTGATGTCGAGCTTGGTGCCGACCCCGTTGGCGTCGTCGGCCACCGCGAACAACCGCTGCAGCGGAGTCATCACTTCACCCTTGACCAGGTCCACGAGCGGCGAGATCCAGGCTTCACCGGCGCCGGGGGCCAACGGCGTGGTCAGCCACCGCCAGTCCAGGCTGTGGATGTAGTTGCGGTCCCAGTTCTGCTGCATGTTGTTGGTTTGTGCCGCACTGACCGGCAGCAGCGGGGGAGCCGAGGCGTGCTGTACGTCGCCGGTGTCCAACGTCTGCAACCGCCAACCGGATGCACGGGCGACCGGTCGTGGCAGCTGGTCGGGGCCGGGTGCCAGCATCTCGGCGCTGACCAGTTCGATCTGCTTGCCGGCCCGGTCGACCTGGCCGCGCACCCACAGCGCGCCTTCGGCGGGCACCGGGCCCAACAGGTCGATGCTGACCCGGCTGAGCCGGGTGTCGTCCCGCGCCGCCAAGCGTTCCAGTGCCCGCACCAGCAGCGCCGACACCGGTGCGGCGTGCTGGATCTGAGCCGACCACGTGCCGCGCACCAGATCGGTGGCCCCGAACTTCTCGCCCCGCGGATCGGCGGCGTCCAGTAACTCGTAGTAGGAGTCGGTCATCGAATCCACCTCAGGGCAATCCGGCGCCGGGGATCTCCACGGTCACGGTGTCCAAGCGCGAGTCGCGGGTGCCGATCAGGCGCTTCGGGTAGGCGGTGGGGCTGGACAGCAGGAACAGCGTGCGGCGACTCGGCCCGCCCAGCGCGCACGCGATCGCAGCCCGCTCGCCGGTTGCGATGCGGTCGGTTACCACGCCGCCCTCGGTAATGCGCTCGAAATGATTGGCCAGGGTCATCGCCGTCCAGACCCCGCCGGCGGCGTCCAGCGCAATGCCGTCCGGTGGTCCGTCCAACCCGTCGGCGAACACCCGGCGGTCACGCAGCCCGCCGTCGGCTTCGATGGTGAACCGGGTGAGCCGGCGGCCCATCGACTCGGCGACGATCAGCGTGCCGCCGTCCGGGGCGATCGCCATTCCGTTGGGAAAGTCGAGATCCTCGGCGACGAGATGCACGCCGGCGTCGGGGTCGACGCGTACCAGCACGCCGCCGGAGTAGGCCTGCGACCCGATGTAGCAGCGGCCTGCGGCGTCCACCACCATGTCGCCGAGGTCCGCGGGCACCTGCTCGCTCAGGTCGACCAGCGTGGTCACGGTGTCACCGTCGTAGCAGAGCACCTTGCGATCGGACGCCGAGGCGATCAACAGCGTTCCGTCCGGCCGGAAACCCAGCCCGCTGGGAGTGTGTCCCGGCAGCGGCACCGTGGTCATCGAGCCGCGCAGGTTCACGGTGTGGATCGCCTCGCCGAGCATGTCGGAGAACCACAGCAGCCCCTCGAACCAGCGCGGGCCCTCGCCGAAGCAGAAGCCGCCCGCCAGCGGCACCGGCGGGGACTCGGAACCCGGGTTGTCCTGCTGTGAACTCGTTTCGGCGATACCCAACACTGTCGCCCTCCTGTCCGGCGGCCGCGGGCGCGGTTAGGCCTACTTTACAAAATTCGCTTCAAATGTCACGCTCGCGGAATGTCTGAAGCATCTCCGGCCACCGAGACTTCCGCCGCGCCGCAATGGTCAGTCGGCGGCCTGCTGGACCTGTTCGAGGTGACGGCCGACGGCCCGGACCGGTTCACCGGCGCGACCGGCCTGGCCGGCGACGACGAGCGCCAAGTCGTCGAAGGCACCCAACTGGTGGCGCAGGCGATCGTCGCGGCGGCGAAACGCTTCAGCGACAAGTCCGTCCGGTCGGTGCACGCGGTGTTCGCCCGGGCTGTGCTGGTCGGACCGGCGGCGGAATACGTGATCGACGTGGTCAACGAGGGCCGTTCCACGGCCACCGCGGTGATCTCAGTGCTGCAGAACCAGAAGCGCTGCGCAACCATCACCGTGCTGGCGGATGTTCCGTCGGCCGACGTGATCACCCACCACCTGCCCCGCCCTGAAGTGGCAGGCCCCGCGCAGTCCAACCCCTGTGCCATGCCGATGACCGGACGCGAGGTACGCCTGGTCGACGTCGTCGACGTCAACAGCCCCGACGAGGTGGGCCCGCCGGAGCTCTACGCCTGGTTGCACTATGAGCCCATTCCCGCCCGCGACGATCTCGCCAAAGCGCTGATCGCTTACTTCACCGGACATCTGGGCATCTCGACGACGATGCGCGCGCACGCCGGGATCGGCACCAGCCAGTCGCACCTGACGGTGTCCACCGCTCCCATGACGGTCACCGTGAGCTTCCACGAGCCGGTGCGCTGGGACGGCTGGATCCTCTACGGGCATGAAAGCACCCAGGTGGGCGCGGGCATGTCCTATGTTCGCGGCACCGTGCACACCGAGGAGGGCGCTATCCTGGCCTCGTTCGCCCAGGACGGCCTGATCCGGCCGCTGCGCACCAGCGACAACAAGATCGCCGAGCACTCGCGGCTATAGCCGCGGGCGCCCTGCCGCGCCGGGTAGTTCGGCGAAACCGCCGACCAGCGACAGATCAAAGCTGAAAAGACCTGCGATGGGTGCACTCTCGGGCAGCGGGTCCGGATAGCTCCAGGCCACGTCCGGCATGACGGTGTCTCCGATGAACGCGGACCAATAGCGGGCATAGCCCTTGTAGTTGCAGTAGGTCGACGTCGTCGAAGCCCGCAACAGATCCGTGCGCACGTGGTCCGCGGCGACGTACAGGCGCGGTGCCAGGGCCGTCTCGAACAGGATCACGGTGTCATCGGTGTCCACCAGGACCACTCCGTCGACTTCGACCCGCAATGCGCGCCGGGTGGGCCGGCAATCGACCCGGTGATAGGGGTTCGGCGGGTAGTGCACCAGCCGCCGGCCCTCTTCGAACCAGGCGTCCACGGCGTCCCACGGAACCTGCACGAAACCCGATGCCTCCGGCAGCGCCCGGTGCGGAAGATCGCCGACGGCGTCCGCGGGGAAGGCGTAGGCCAGCGGCTCGCCCTGGCGATGCACCAGCAGCGCGCGTTCGGTGTCGATCACGGTGCGCTCCCCCCGGATCGCCCGGACGCGGCGCGGATGCGGTTCGACGTACACCAGGGCCCCGGTGATCTCCGGGGCGAACCAGCCGGCGCGCTCGGTGCTCAGCGGACCGTGTCCGGCAACCAGACTCATCGCGCTCCCACCCGTGTCCACCTCATTCGGCTTTACAAATTTAGCTTCAACTGTAATATCTCGGAGAAGTTGTGCTGCGCGGCCGGACAGTTCGCCCGGCCAGCGGCACCGTCTGAGATTCTCACGACGAGCTGGGATGATGCGATGACGAGTACCGCTGCGGCCCTGGATTCCCTGACGCGGGACCCCCACCTGCGCTACCGCCTCGATGTCATCGCCCCCGATGTCGCCGACCTGGTGCACGCGGCCGGCGGGTGGCTGTATCACCGTGCGGCGACCGGCTGGGATGTGCGGGTGTTGGCGCCGCCGCACCAAGATGTCCGGCCGTTGCAGATCCTGGGGCTCGATACCGCAGACCTCGAGACGGAACTGTCTGCCGCGCACAGCGATGCACCCGGACACAGCCTGGCGGTGGTCGCCGACGCGCTCGCCACCGATCCCCGTATCAGGGCGCGGGTGCATCACGCCCTGCGGAGCAGCCTGACCCAGGTCGTGTTGTGGGGCGAGCGCTGGCCGCTGGAGGTCAGCCATCGGCTCAGCCCAGTGCAGCACCTGCCCACCGTGGCGGGCCGGGCGTTCAAGCGGCAGGCGCTTGCTGCCGCCGGGCACGCGGCGCCGTGCGACGGGCCGGAGATTTTCCGCAGTGACCAGAAGCATTGCCTGCCCGTCAATTCCGACCTGGTCCCGGTCGGCTGATGCGCAAGCATTACGACCACACCCTGCTCTACCTGCACGAGACGATCAATCTGGGCCGTGGGCTGCGCGACGACTTCACCCGCAACTTCACCGAGATCTACCAGCCGATGATGACCGAGTTGGGTGCCCGGCTGTTCGCGCTGTGGGAGTCCACCGCCTACAACGGGCACTGGCCGCAGGTCACGATCATCTGGGAGATCGACGCGTTCGCCGACTACGCCCGAATCGGGCGGGCGCAGGGCCGCGGCGGTAGCCACGCCCCGCCGGCGGCCGAATGGTCGGCCTACCTCGCCGGAATCGGAGCATCGGGGGAGGGCCGCATCATGTACCCCGGCCCGCACAACAGGACCTTGGCTGAGTTGCGCGCGGCCGACTTCGACGCGACCGTTGTCATTCAGGAGATCATGCAGACCAAACCCGGTCGCCAAGACGATTACATCCGGGAATTGGAACGCCTATATGTGCCGTGGTCGGAGAGCACCGGCAAGCGCTGGCTCGGTTCGTTCACCACCACGTTCCGCTACAACGAGGTCATCCACTACTGGGCACTGGACGGCGGCTGGGACTGCTTCGCCGAGCATTACCCGTCGTGGAAGGACCACCCGCCGGCGGAGATCGTGACGTGGATGAGTGTGGCGCCCGCCTTACGCGACGGCTGGGAGGACTCGATCCTGCAAGCACTGCCGCCCTGCCCGCTGCAGCGAGACGACACATGACAAGCGTTGCCGCGCCGGAGTTCTCCTACGATCCGTTCGACCCGGCGGTGATGGCCGACCCGCTGCCGTACTACCGGGTGCTACGCGATCACCACCCGATGTATTACGTCCCGCAGTGGGATCTGTACGCCCTGTCGCGCTTCGACGACATCTGGGACGTACTGGCGGTCAGTGACGGAACGTTCGTGGCCTCGGAGGGAACACTGCCGGCGGCCACCGTGCTGGCGCACCACAACAGCGGCCCGGTGCCGGACCCGCCGCTGCACCCGTTGCCTTTCCACGCCGTCTTCGACAAGCCGATCTACGACGACATTCGCCGGTTGCAGTCCCCGGCGTTTCGGCCCCGCTCGGTGGTGGACTGGCAAGGCCGGGTCCGTGAATTGGCCAATCAGCGGCTCGATGAGCTGCTTCCGCAGGGCCAGTTCGACCTGACCTGTGATTACGGCGGTGTCGTGGTGGCTCAAGTGGTCTGCGAACTGCTAGGCATTCCGGTCGAATGCGCCGCAGAGGTGTTGGCGACGGTGAACGCCGGAAGTCTCGCGCAGGCCGGCAGCGGGGTGGACACCGCCGCGGCGCGGCCCAACTACCTGCAGTACCTCATCCCGGCGGTGCAACGCCGGCGCGCTGAGCAGGGCTCCGGCGAACTGCCGATCGTCGACGGGATGCTGGCCTACCGACTGCCCGACGGCAGCGATCTCGATGACGTCGAAGCCGCGACACAACTGCTCTGCATCTTCATCGGCGGCACCGAGACCGTGCCCAAGATCGTCGCGCACGGGTTGTGGGAACTGTCTCGGCGTCCGGATCAACTAGCCGCGGTACGGGCCGATCCGCACCACACGGTGCAGCTGGCACGCGAGGAGATGATCCGCTACTGCGCACCGGCGCAATGGTTCGCGCGCACCGCCCGCAAACCGTTCACGCTGCACGGCACGACTGTTGAGCCGGGCCAACGCATCATCACCCTGCTGGCGTCGGCCAATCGCGACGGACGCGAATACCCCGAACCCGACGAATTCCGTTGGGACCGGCCGATCAAACGGTCACTGGCGTTCGGTCGCGGGCAGCACTTCTGCATCGGCTATCACCTGGCCCGGCTGGAAGTGACTGTCCTGGTGCAGGAATGGCTGCGCCGCGTCCCGAACTTTCAGATCGCCGACGACGGCGCGACCCGGCTGCCGTCCAGTTTTCAGTGGGGCTGGAACACCATCCCGGTGGAGGTCTGAGATGTGGGCGTACCGGTTGATCGCGCCGTATCAGTTCGAGAAGATAGAAGCCCCCGACCCCACCGAGCAGGAGCTCGGCGCCGGGCAGGTGCTGCTGCAGTTCGTGGCCGCCGGGGTATGCGGCAGTGACCTGCCGGCCTTTCGCGGCGCGCAGGGCAGGTTGCCCGGCGACGACGGCGCCGCGGCCGCGGAGAAACTCGGCTTCCCGATCCATGAGATCGTCGGCGACGTCATCACCAGTCGGCACCCGCAGCATCGACGCGGCGACCGAGTCGTCGGGTGGGCATCGGGCTTCGACGGACTGATGGAACGGGTGATCAGCGACGGCGAGGGACTGGTGGCCTACGACCCGGCGCTGGAACCCGCCCAAGCCGTGGGCCTGCAACCGCTGGCATGCGTGCTCTACGCCGTGGAACAGTTGCCCGACCTGGCCGGCCGCCATGTGGCGGTGATCGGTCAGGGCTCGATCGGTCTGCTGTTCAGCGCCGTCGCCAAAGCGGCGGGGGCGCGCCGCGTCACCGGGGTGGACCCGGTCGACCGTCGAGATGTGGCTGCCGCCTTCGGAATTGACGCAGTGGTACAGGCGACCAGCGACCGCTGGGTGCGCCACCTTGACGCCGGCGACCGCCCGGAGATCGTGATCGAGGCGGTCGGGCACCAGGTCGCCACCCTGGGCCACGCCATCGAGGCCGCCGCACCCGGTGGCACGGTGTTCTACTTCGGTGTCCCCGACGACGACAGTTATCCGATCAGTATGCGGACCATGCTGCGCAACAATCTCACGCTGATCTCCGGAGTGACCCAGGATCGGCGACGGATGCTGGAAGCCGCAGGTCGATTCGCCGCGGAGAATCCGGAGCTGTTGCGCAACTACGTAACTCATGTCTTCGGTTGCCACGAAGCCCAGGCTGCCTTCGAGTTGGCGGCCCGACCGGTGCCGGACCGCGTCAAGATCGCGATGGTCGCATGACGTCGGCGCTGCGCGCCGCTGTGGCGGACCGGGCCCCGCTCTGGGGCGGCTGGGTGACCGGGCCCACCGTGCTGGGCCCGGAGGAATTCGCCCGCGCCGGCTATGACTACGTGGGTTTCGACGCCCAACACAGTTACCTTGACGACGCCGACATCGCGGCCATGCTGCGGCACACCGAACACCTGCCGATCGCCACCGCGGTCCGATTGCCCAACGCGGACGCTGCCCCCATCGGCCGGGTGCTCGATGCCGGCGCCGACGCGGTCATCATCGCGCTGATCGAGACCGCCGAACAGGCCGCCGCTGCGGTGGCCGCCACCCGCTACCCGCCGGCCGGGATCCGCAGCTTCGGGCCGCTGCGGCCTGGCCTGGGCCGCGATCTGGCCGGCCTGGAATCGCGAGCGGATGTCTTCGCGATGATCGAGACCGCCGCGGCCCTGGCAGACGTGGAACGCATCTGTGCGGTTCCCGGCCTGGCCGGAATCTACGTCGGGCCCGCCGATCTGGCGATCTCGATGGGCGTCGACGTCGCCCAATCCACCACGCATCCCGACCTGCTCGCGGCGATGGCACGGATCCGGGCCGCGGCAGCCGAAGCGGGCGTGATCGCGGCGATCCACGGCGGATCGGGAGCGGCGGGAGCGGCCCTGGCCGGGCTGGGCTACCAGATGATCACGTTGGCTGCCGAGTCTGCGGCGCTGCGCCGAGGAGCCCTGGAACATCTCGAGGAAGCGAGGGGCCGATGACCCCGGCACGGGTTGCACTGGTCACCGGCGCCGCCCGGGGCCAAGGCTGGGCCATCACCGAACGGCTGCTCGCCGACGGTTTCGCGGTGGTCGCCTGCGACATCAACGAAGCTGAGCTGCATGCCGCCGTCGCCGCGCGGGCCGACGACGCGCTGATCGGCGTCCGCCTCGACGTGACCTGTCCTGAGGAATGGGAGGCCGCGGTGGCGGCGACCATTCAGCGGTTCGGGGCGCTGACCGCGTTGATCAACAACGCCGGCATCCTGCACCGGGCCACGATCGCCGACGAGACGCCCGACGGCTTCGAAAGGGCTTGGCGGGTCAACTGTCTGGGCGCATTCCTGGGCATCCAGGCGGCCCTGGACCAACTGCGGGCGGCCGAAGGTGCAGCTATCGTCAACACCTGCAGCACCGGGGCGATCCGACCCTTCGGCCGGCACAGCGCCTACGGTTCGTCGAAATGGGCGCTTCGCGGCCTGACGCAGACCGTCGCCGCGGAACTCGTCTCGACGGGCATCCGGGTCAACGCGGTATTTCCCGGGCCGATCGCCACCCCGATGCTCGACGACGGCACTCAGCAGCGCCTGGCCGCGGTGTCGCCGGGCGGCAGGCTCGGCCGCCCGGCCGAGGTGGCGGACGCGGTGGCATTCCTGGTTTCGCAAGCCGCGTCTTTCATCACCGGCGCCGAGCTCGTGGTGGACGGCGGCCAGTGCCTGCAGATCCGATGACCAGGCATGGGCAAGGCCCGTCGGTCGGCATCATCGGTGCAGGGCCGGGAGGGCTGGCGCTGGGAATCCTGTTGCGGCGAGCCGGATTCTCCGACTTCACCATCTTCGACCGGGAGGACGGCGTCGGCGGCACCTGGCGGATCAACACGTATCCGGGGCTGGCATGTGACGTCAAATCCCACCTGTACTCCTATTCGTTCGACCTGAATCCGCACTGGTCGCGGCTGTGGTCGCAGCAACCCGAGATACTGGCCTACTTCGAACGCTGCGCGGCCGACCACGGCCTGGACGCACATCTGCGGCTGCGCACCGAGATTCGCGCCGCCCGCTGGGAGCCGGACGGGCGGCAGTGGTGTCTGAGCAGCAGCGACGGTGCGCAGCATCGGTTCGACGTGGTGGTCTCCGCGGTGGGGTTGTTCACCCAGCCGGTGCTGCCCGACCTGATCGAAGAACAGCCCTTCGGGGGCACCGTGATGCACTCGGCGCGGTGGGATCATTCGGTGCCGCTCGCCGGTGCGAAAGTCGCCGTACTCGGGACGGGTTCGACCGCGGCGCAACTGCTGCCGGAGTTGGCCGAGGTCGCCGAGAAGGTGTACTCGCTGCAGCGGTCCCCGACCTGGATCCTGCCCAAGCCGGACCGTCGCTACACCCCGCGGGAGCGATGGGCCCTCGACCGCATCCCGCTGGCCCAGCGGCTGTACCGGACGCGACTGTGGCTGCGCAGCGAGTCGAACATCGCGGTGATCGAGAACGGCAGCGACAAAACCCGCGAGTTCACCGACATCGCGCGAAAACTCTTGGGCGACTCCATCGCCGACGAGCAGTTGCGGGCAGCGCTCACCCCCGACCACCCGCTGGGCTGCAAGCGTCTGGTGTTCTCCTCGGACTACCTGCCCGCGCTGACCCGGCCCAACGTCGAAGTGGTGCCCAGCCCGGCGCGGGCCCTGCGTTCCCGATCGGTGGTCGCCGAGGACGGCACCGAATGCGAGGTCGACGTGGTGGTGTGCGCCACCGGATATGCCGCTGCGGATTACCTCGGTCAGATCGAGGTGACCGGTGAGGACGCCACCACACTCAAACAGGCCTGGCGCGACGGGCCCCGCGCCTACCTCGGCATGGCGATGCCCGGCTTCCCCAACTTCTTCATGCTCTACGGGCCCAACACCAACGTCGGCTCCAACAGCGTCATCTTCGTATTGGAAGCCCAAGCGCGCTACATCGTTCGGGTGCTCAAACACCTGCGCCGCACCCGCAAGTCCTATGTCGCCGTGCGCCCTGCCGCGCTGGCCGACTTCATCGCCAAGATCGACCGGTGGATGCACGGCACGGTGTGGACCACCCGCTGCAGCAACTACTTTCGTGCCGCCAACGGCCGGGTGGTCACCCAGTGGCCGCGCAGTGCCGGGGCCTTCTGGGCGATGACCCGCCGGTTCCGGACCGCCGACTTCAGCTTCGAACCGGCCGTCGGTGCTAAGCGAACGTGATGATCTGACGTACCGCGGCACCGTCGGCCAGTGCGTCCATGGCCTCGTTGATCTGCTCGAGTGGCACGGTCGCCGACACCAGCTGCTCGACGGGCAGACGGCCGGCCCGCCACAACGCCACGAAGCGCGGGATGTCGCGCGCGGGGACCGCCGACCCCAGGTAGCTGCCGATCAACGAGCGACCCTCGGCAACCAGACCCAGTGGGGAGACGCTGATCCGGGCGTCCGGAGGCGGCAGGCCGACGGTGATGGTGCGCCCGCCCGGTGCGGTCAAGCCGATCGCGGTCTCCAGCGCGGCGGGATGACCCGCCGCATCGATCACCACCGGGGCGCGCACGCCCGCGTCGAGTGCCTGCTGCGGGGTGTAGGTGCGGTGCGCGCCCAGCGCCGTTGCGGCGGCCAGCTTGTCCGGCAGCCGGTCGATCGCGATCACCTGCACGCCGTCGTGGGCCAACGCGGTCAGTACCGCGGCCATCCCCACTCCGCCGAGTCCGACCACCGCGACGGCGTCGCCCGGCCCCGGACGGCCGACGTTGAGCACCGCGCCGCCACCGGTCAGCACCGCACAGCCCAGCAAGGCGGCCACCGTCGGCGGGACGTCGTCGGGTACCGGCACCGCGCTGGTCTGGCTGACCACCGCATGCGTGGCGAACCCGGAGACCCCGAGGTGGTGGTAGATGGTCTGGTCCGCGCGGTGCAGCCGCTGCCCGCCGCCGAGCAGGGTGCCCGCGCCGTTGGCGGCGCTGCCGGGCTCACACGGCGCCAGGCCGTCGGTGGCGCAGGCCGCGCAGTGGCCGCAGCGGGGCAGGAAGGTCAGCACCACCCGCTGGCCCGGCCGCACCGCGGTGACCCCGGCGCCGACCGCTTCGACGATGCCGGCGGCTTCATGGCCGAGCAGCATCGGCACCGGCCGCACCCGGTTGCCGTCGACCACGGACAGATCGGAATGACAGACCCCGGCGGCCTCGACCCGCACCAGCAGCTCACCGTCGCCGGGCGGCGCCAGCTCCACGTCTGTCACCGTCAACGGGCGTGAGGCGGCATAGGGGCGCGCCGCCCCGATCCGCTCCAGCACCGCACCGCGGATCGTGGTCATGCTGGAATACAACCATGAGTTCGGACGCAGCGGTCCCGCCCGCGCCGGAAGGGTTGACCAGCCAGGACTTTCCGGTGCACTGGCCGGTGCTGACCCGCTGGGCCGACAACGACATGTTCGGCCACCTCAACAACGCCGTGTACTACCAGCTGTTCGACACCGCGATCAACGGCTGGATCGCCGCACACGTCGAGATAGACCCCGTCGCGGCCCCGGAGCTGGGGGTGGTCGCCGAATCGGGCTGCCGCTTCCTGGGCGAACTCGCCTTCCCGGACCGGCTCGCGGTGGGGCTGGCCGTCACCCGGTTAGGCCGCAGCAGCGTGACTTACCGGCTGGCGGTGTTTCGCGCCGCAACGGGCGATGACGCGGTCCTGGTGGCCGCGCTCGGGCACTGGGTGCACGTCTATGTCGACCGCGGTACCCGGCGGCCGGTGCCGATCCCCGACGGTATTCGTGCGTTGTTGGCCACCGCCCAGGTTTAGCTCGGTGGCTGTTTCGCCGGTGGCTATGCTCGGCGGGTGCCGCTCGTGAGCAAGACCGTCGAAGTCGCCGCCGACGCTGCAACGATCATGGGGATCGTGGCCGACTTCGAGGCGTACCCGCAGTGGAACGAAGAGGTCAAAGGGATCTGGGTGCTGGCCCGCTACGACGACGGCCGGCCCAGCCAGCTGCGGCTGGATGCCTCCTACTCCGGTTTCGACGGCACCTTCATCCAGGCCGTCTACTACCCCAATGCCACCCAGATTCAGACCGTGCTCCAGCAGGGCGACCTGTTCAGCAAGCAGGAGCAGCTGTTCTCGGTGGTCGAGATCGGCCCGACCACGTTGCTCACCGTCGACATGAACGTCGAGACGCAGATGTCGGTACCCAAGCCGATGCTCAAGAAGGCCTTCAGCAACGCCCTGGACTATCTGGCTGACAATCTCAAACGGCGCGCCGAAGAACTGGCTTCGGGCTAGCACAAAGCGGGAGAACCGAATTGAGCCACGCAACCGTTGATCCCGCCGAGCAGCCCTACCGGGCGCGTCGACAGAACTGGGTCAACCAGCTGGACCGGCACGCACTGATGAAACCGGACGCTCCGGCACTGCGGTTCCTGGGCCAGACCACCACCTGGTCGCAGCTGCGGGATCGCGTTGGCGCGCTGGCCGACGCCCTGAGCCGCCGTGGGGTCCGCGCCGGTGACCGGGTGATGATCCTGATGCTCAACCGCACCGAGTTCGTCGAGTCGGTGCTGGCCGCGAACATGCTGGGCGGGATCGCCGTTCCGGTCAACTTCCGGCTCACCCCGCCGGAGATCGCCTATCTGGTCACCGACTGTGAGGCCAGGGTGCTGATCACGGAACCGGCGTTGGTACCGGTCGCCACTGGTGTGCGGGAGCTGACCGATGTGGTGCAGACCCTGGTGGTCGCCGGCGATTCGGCCGGAGACGGCTTGATCGCCTACGAAGACCTGATCAACGAGACCGGCGAACCGCATGCGCCGGTGGACATTCCCAACGATTCGCCGGCCCTGATCATGTACACCTCGGGTACCACCGGTCTGCCCAAGGGAGCGGTGCTCACCCACACCAACCTGGTCGGCCAGACGATGACCGCGCTGCACACCGCCGGCACCGGCACCTCCGACGTGGCCTTCATCGGAGTGCCGTTCTTCCATATCGCCGGTGTGGGCAACCTGCTGCCCGGCATGTGGCTGGGCATCCCGACCGTCATCAACCCGCTCGGTGCGTTCGACGCCGGCCAACTGCTCGACGTACTGGCCGCCGAACGGGTCACCGGCATCTTCCTGGTGCCGGCGCAATGGCAGGCGGTCTGCGCTCAGCAGCAGGCCAACCCGCGCGACATCCGGTTGCGGACCATGTCGTGGGGAGCGGCGCCGGCCTCTGATGCGTTGCTGCGGCAGATGGCGGAGACCTTCCCCGGCACCAAGATCCTGGCGGCCTTCGGGCAGACGGAGATGTCGCCGGTCACCTGCATCCTGCTCGGTGAGGACGCCACCAGAAAGCGCGGTTCGGTCGGCACCGTCATTCCGACCGTCTGCGCTCGGGTCGTCGACGAGCAGATGAACGACGTCGCCGTCGGTGAGGTGGGCGAGATCGTCTACCGGGCGCCCACCTTGATGAGCGGGTATTGGAACAAGCCGGAGGCCACCGCTGAGGCCTTTGCCGGCGGCTGGTTCCACTCCGGCGATCTGGTCCGGATGGATGAAGAGGGCTACGTCTGGGTCGTCGACCGTAAGAAGGACATGATCATCTCCGGCGGCGAGAACGTCTACTGCGCCGAAGTGGAGAACGTGCTGGCCGATCACCCCGATATTGCCGAGGTCGCCGTTATCGGTCGCCCGCACGAGCGCTGGGGCGAGGTTCCGATCGCGGTCGCCGCGCTGTCGCGGGCGGGCCTGACCCTGGCCGACCTCGACGATTTCTTGACGCAGCGGCTGGCGCGCTACAAGCACCCCAAGGCGCTCGAGATCGTCGAGGCCCTGCCTCGCAACCCGGCCGGGAAAGTGCTCAAAACCGAACTGCGCATTAACTACGGGGCGGCTCAGGGATCCGAGTAGGGCAGCCCCCCAAGCGATGCCGCCCGAAACAGCGATGAGTGAGGTCGCGGCACGTTACTCTCCGGTAGGAAACCCGCGCAGGTTCCGCTCGTTCGATGTCCCTCTCACGCAGCCATCAGGTATGGTCCGATGGTCGCCAAGGGCACTTCGGGCCGATAAGGTGACGCGGGTCTCGCTGAACGACGGACGGAGAAGACACTGTGCGACGCGGTTCCTTGCTGAGTCGTGCGGCGGGATTTCTGGTGAGGGGGGTGGTGTGACAGCTCCAGCGCGTCCCCGTGTCGCCGACTTCCTCCGGGATCGGGTGCTGCCGCCGCTGATCATGGTCGGCGGATTCTTCAGAATGTGTGCTCTGACCGCCCGTGCGCTTTTCGTACGGCCGTTCCAGTGGCGTGAGACCGTGCAGCAGGGCTGGTTCATCACCAGCGTCGCCATCATTCCGACCATCGCGGTTGCCATTCCGCTGACCGTTCTCCTGGTCTTCACGCTGAATATCCTGTTGGCGCAGTTCGGTGCTGCCGACGTTTCCGGAGCCGGAGCCGGCATCGCCGCGGTCACCCAGTTGGGGCCGCTGGTGACCGTGCTGGTGGTGGCCGGGGCCGGGTCCACCGCGATCTGTGCCGACCTGGGCGCCCGCACCATTCGCGAAGAGATCGACGCGATGGAAGTGCTCGGTATCGACCCGATCCATCGACTGGTGGTGCCCCGGGTGATCGCCGCGACCGTAGTGGCCCTGCTCCTCAACGCCCTGGTGATCGTGATCGGCCTGGCTGGAGGCTTCCTCTTCGGCGTTTACCTGCAGAACGTGTCCGGCGGCGCCTACCTGTCGACGTTGACTCTGCTGACCGGGCTGCCCGAGGTGATCATCTCGACGGTGAAAGCCAGCGTGTTCGGACTTATCGCCGGCCTCGTCGGTTGCTACCGCGGCCTCACCGTCCGCGGCGGCTCCAAGGGCCTGGGTACGGCCGTGAACGAAACCGTCGTGCTGTGCGTACTTGCGTTGTTCGCCGTGAACGTGGTGTTGACCACCATCGGCGTGAAGTTCGGAACGGGGACCTGACATGTCGACATCGACAGTTGTCCGGGGCCGTTTTCCCGGGCTGGTTGCGAACTACCAGCGCTACGTCGGGATGGCTGGCCGCGGGCTCGAAAGGAGCGGTCGGCTCGGCTGGTTCTCGCTGACCGCCCTCCGGGAAATCCCCTGGGCGCTGCGCCGGTACCGCACCGAGACGCTGCGCCTGGTCGCCGAATTGGGCATGGGCACCGGCGCCATGGCCGTGATCGGCGGCACCGTCGCCATCATGGGCTTCGTGATGCTGGCCGGCGGCTCGCTGATCGCGATCCAGGGGTTCACCTCGCTGGGCAACATCGGTGTGGAGACCTACACCGGTTTCGCCGCCGCCCTGGTCAACGTCCGCGTGGTCGGTCCGGTCAACGCGGGTATCGCCTTGGCTGCGACGGTCGGAGCCGGCGCCACTGCCGAACTCGGCGCGATGCGCATCAGTGAGGAGATCGACGCCCTCGAAGTGATGGGGATCAACTCGATCGCCTACCTGGTGTCGACCCGCGTGGTGGCGGGCTTCACCGTGATCATCCCGCTGTACGCCCTCGCGCTGATCATGGCGTTCGCCGCACCCCAGATCGTCACCACGTTGTTCTTCGGGCAGTCGTCGGGTACTTACGACCACTACTTCCGAACGTTCTTGCGGCCAGACGATGTGTTCTGGTCGTTCATCGAGACCATCTTGATCGCCGTGGTGGTCATGGTCACCCACTGCTACTACGGCTTCAACGCCAGTGGCGGTCCGGTCGGTGTCGGCAGCGCGGTGGGCCAGTCGATGCGGCTGTCCCTGATCACGGTGCCCACAGTCGTGTTGCTCGCAGCGTTGGCGCTCTACGGCGTCGACCCCAACTTCAACCTAACGATGTGACGCGCATGGCAACCGGGAAGCAGAACAAAGTGCACAACCCGCCGTTCCGGATCGCGGGCGTGGTGACCTTCGCGGTCTTGGCGCTGATCGCGGGCCTGGTCTACGGCCAGTTCCGCGGGGCCTTCACCAAGACGACGTCGCTGACCATGGTCGCGCCGCGTGCCGGTCTGGTGATGGATCCGGGTGGGCCAGTGACCTACAACGGCGTCCAGATCGGGCGTGTGGCTGCCATTGCGCCGACCGAGTACGAGAACAAGCCGGCTGCCAAGTTCACCCTCGACGTGAACCCCAAGTACCTCAAGCTGATCCCGTCCAACGTCAAAGCCGACATTCTGGCTACCACGCTGTTCGGCAACAAGTACGTGTCGCTGACCGCCCCGGAACACCCGGCGCGGGAACGCATCACCAGCAAGAACATCATCGCGACCTCGGTGACGACGGAGCTCAACACACTGTTCGAGACCATCAACAACCTGTCCGAGCATGTCGACCCGATCAAGCTGAATCTGACGCTGCACGCCGCGGCCGAGGCATTGACCGGGCTGGGCGACAAGCTCGGCGAATCGCTGGTCAACGGCAACGCGATTCTCGATGACGTCAACGCACGGATGCCTTCGTTCCGTCGCGACCTCAAGGGCTTCGCAACCCTGGCCGAGGTCTACGCCGACGGAGCGCCGGATCTGATCGGCTTCTTGGACTCCTCGTCCGTCACCGTCAAGACGATCACCAACCAGCAGAAGGAACTGGACGCCGCGTTGCTGGGCGCCGCCGGGGTGGGCAACCTCGGGGCGGATGTCACCCAGCGGTTCGGGCCGTACTTCCGTGCGCAGTTCTCCGACCTGGTCCCGGTGTCGGCACTGCTGGACGAGTACAGCCCGGAGTTGTTCTGCGCCATCCGCAACCTCGCCGAGGGCGCACCCAAGGTCTACGACTTCCTCGGCGGCGACGGCTACTCGCTCGCCACCAACAGTGAGCTGGTCGGACCGGCCAACCCGTACATCTATCCCGAGAACCTGCCGCGTTACAACGCTCGCGGTGGCCCCGGCGGTGCGCCGGGCTGCTGGCAGGAGATCACTCACGATTTCTGGCCGGCGCCTTACCTGGTCGCCGACACGGGAGTCAGCCAAGCGCCGTTCAACCACTTTGAAACCGGATCGCCCCTGGCTGTTGATTACATCTGGGGTCGCCAAGTCGGGGAATACACGATTAACCCATGAACATCACCAGAACCGCCCTCAAACTCGGTGCCGTCGGCTCGGTGCTGCTGCTCTTCACGGTCGGCCTCGTCGTGGTCTTCGGGCAGATCCGGTTCGACCGGACGGCTCGGTACTCCGCCGAATTCAGCAACGCCAGCGGCCTGCGTCAGGGGCAGTTCGTGCGCGCCTCCGGCGTGGAGATCGGCAAGGTCAAAAAGGTCCGGCTGGTCGACGGAGGTCGTCGGGCCGTGGTCGACTTCGACGTCGACCGATCACTGCCGCTGTTCCAGTCGACCACCGCGCAGATCCGTTACGACGACCTCATCGGCAACCGCTACCTGGAGCTCAAGCGCGGCGAAGGTGAGGGTGCCGATCAGCGGCTGCCCATGGGCGGATTCATTCCTGCCTCCCGGACCGAGCCGGCGCTGGACCTGGACGCGTTGATCGGTGGATTCAAGCCGGTGTTCCGGGCGTTGGACCCGGAGAAGATCAACACCATCGCCTCGACCATCGTCACGGTCTTCCAGGGGCAAGGCGGCACCATCAACGACATCCTGGAGCAGACCGCTCAGTTGACCGCTCACATCGCCGACCGCGACGCGGCCATCGGCGAGGTCGTCAAGAACCTGAACGTGGTGCTGGACACCGCGGTCCGGCATCGCCAGACCTTCGACGAAACGGTCGACAACTTCGACAAGCTGGTCAAGGGTTTGAACAGCCACGCCGATCCGCTGGCGAACGGCACCGCGGAGTTCGGTAACGCCGCCGGCAATCTGGCGGATCTGCTGGCCGACAACCGCACGCAGTTGCACAGCCTGTTCCCGGTGGCCGGTCCGGAGCCGCCGGACCGGCTCGCCGATGTCGACGAGCTGCTGCAGAAGATTCCGAGGGCGTTGAAGTTGATCGGGCGCACCGGGGTCTACGGTGACTTCTTCAACTTCTACCTCTGCGACGTGACTATCAAGCTTCCTGGATTGCAGCCGGGCGGGCCGGTGCGAAACGCTCGGTTGTGGCAGCAACCGACGGGGAGGTGCACGCCTCAGTGAGGACTCTGGAACCGCCCAACCGGGCACGGATCGGCATCATCGGTGTCGCCACAGTGGCGTTGGTAACCCTGGTGGGGCAGACCTTCACCACGGTGCCGATGCTCTTCGCCGAACCGAGTTACTTCGGACAGCTCTCCGATAGCGGCGGCCTGAACGCCGGCGACAAGGTGCGCATCTCCGGCGTGGACGTCGGCAAGGTACAAGATCTGTCGATCGAGGGCGACCACGTGCTGGTGAAGTTCTCGGTCGGTGCCAACCCGATCGGCAGCGACAGCCGGATCGGGGTCAAGACCGACACCATCTTGGGCCGCAAGGTGCTGTCGATCGAGCCCAAGGGTGAGCGCCGCATAGCGCCGCAGGGTGTGCTGCCGTTGGGCCAGAGCACCACCCCCTACCAGCTCTACGATGCGGTCTTCGACGCCACCAAGGCCGCCTCCGGCTGGGACATCGACACGGTCAAGAAGTCGTTGAAGGTGCTGTCGGAGACGGTCGATCAGACCTACCCGGACCTGAGCGACGCGCTCGACGGCGTCGCGAGGTTCTCCGACACCATCGGCAAACGTGACGACGAGATCACTCACCTGCTGGCACAGACCAACCAGGTCGCGAGCGTTATCGGTGACCGCAGCAACCAGATCGACGCGCTGCTGCGCAATACTCAGACCCTCTCGGCAGCAGTGAACCAGCGCAGCCAGGCGATCTCGGCGTTGCTAGGCAACATCGCCTATTTCGGCGAACAGGTTCAGGGCCTGGTCCGCGACAATCCGGGTCTGGATCTGAACCACGTCTTCGAAGAGGCCTCCACCATCACCGACATGCTGGTGCGGCGCCAGGATGACCTGCGGGAGATGTTCACCATCCTGGGCAGGTACCTGACGATCGTGAACGAGGCGATGGCATCGGGCCCCTACTTCAAGGTCTCGACGCTGAACCTGATCCCGTACTGGATCCTGCAGCCCTGGGTGGACGCGGCGTTCAAGAAGCGTGGCATCTCGCCCGAGGAATTCTGGCGCAACGCCGGCCTGCCGGAGTTCCGTTACCCCGACCCGAACGGAAATCGGTTCGCCAATGGTGCACCGCCGCCCGCTCCGCAGGTGCTTGAGGGCACCCCCGAGCACCCCGGGCCGGCCGTCGCGCCCGGTTCGCCGTGCTCGTACGCACCTGCCGCGGGCATGTTCCCGACTCCGGGCAACCCGCTGCCATGCGCCAACTTGGACCCGAACGACGGCCCGTTCGGACGGAGCGGACCGTACCCGGGGCCGACCGATGTGTTGGTCTCGCCGCCCAACCCGGACGGCATCCCGTCGTCGCCGGGCATCTCGATCGCGGGTCGTCCGGGCGAGACGCCGCCGGTGGTGCCGGGCACGCCGGTTCCGATGCCCGACGCCAACCCGGGCGGGCGTTCGGAGCCGATGGGCCCGGTCGCCGGTCCGGCTCCCGCCAACCCGGGCGCGGCACCCCCACCGGCACCGCGGGCACCCGGTCCGCCTGTTCCGCCTGGACCCGGCAACCAGCTACCGGCACCGTTCATCACGCCTGGTGAAGGCGGCAACAGCCAGCCCGGTGGCGGCGGTGGCGCAAGAGGGAGTGAGCGTCCGTGAGTACCGTCTTTGATGTTCGCAACCTGCGACTGCCGGAGCGATCGCGGACGACGGTGATCGTCGGGTCGCTGCTGTTGGCGCTGGCCCTCGTTGCCGGCTTCGGAGGAGTGCAGCTCTTTCGCAAGCTGAACAGCACCAGCCTCGTCGCCTACTTCCCACAGACCGACGCGCTGTACCCCGGTGACGCGGTGCAGATCATGGGTGTCCGGGTGGGAGCGATCGACAAGATCGAGCCGGCCGGCGACAAGATGAAAGTCACCCTGCACTACAACAACAAGTACAAGGTGCCCGCCGACGCCAAGGCGATCATCTTGAACCCGACTCTGGTCGCGTCGCGGACCATTCAGCTGGAGCCGCCGTACCGGGGCGGGCCGGTGCTGGCCGACAAGGCCGTGATCCCGGAGGAGCGTACCGAGGTCCCGGTGGAATGGGACACGCTGCGCAACGATGTCACCAACATCATCGACAAGCTGGGGCCGACGGCGGAGCAGCCCAAGGGCCCGATCGGTGACGCCATCGAATCCTTCGCCGACGGGCTGGCCGGCAAGGGCACGCAGCTCAACACCGCTTTCAACAGCCTGTCGGACGCGCTGACCGCCCTGAACAAGGGCCGGGGTGATTTCTTCGCGGTGGTACGCAGCCTGTCGCTGTTCGTCAAGGCGCTGGACCACAACGACCAGCAGTTCGTCGCGCTGAACCATGATCTGGCCAAGTTCGCCAGCAACCTGAACAGCACCGACCAGGCACTGGCGACCGCCACCGACCAGTTCTACGCGACGATGACGATCGTCAAGGCGTTCCTCAACCAGAACGCAAAGCCATTGGTGCACAGCATCAACAACGTGGAACAGGTGACCACCGCCATCACGCAACCGGAAGCGCTGGATGGTTTCGAGACCGCGCTGCACATCCTGCCGAACGTGCTGGCTGGCGTGGACGAGATCTACCACCCGGCGCAGGGCATGGTGCTCAGCTACCCGGTTATCGCAAACTTCGCGAACCCGATGCAGTTCCTGTGTAGCGCGATTCAGGCCGGCAGCCGGCTGGGTTACCAGGACTCCGCGGAGCTGTGCGCGGAATACCTGGCGCCGATCGCCGACGCGATCAAGTTCAACTATCTGCCGTTCGGTATCAACATCTGGAACAGCGCGTTCACCACACCGAAGGAGATCGCCTACTCCGAGCCCCGGCTGCAGCCGCCGCCCGGATACAAGGACACCACTGTCCCGGGGATCTGGGTGCCCGACACCCCGTTCTCGCACCGCAACACCCAGCCGGGCTGGATCACCGCACCTGGGATGCAGGGCGTGCAGCCCGGCCACGACACCGAGCGGCTGCTCACCCCGGAGTCGCTGGCGCAGTTGATGGGTGGCCCCGACCCGGCACCGGTGGAGTCGCAGTTCCAGACCCCGCCCGGCCYGCCCAACTCCTATGACGAATCGCCCGGCCCGCTGCCGTTCATCGGCCAGCCTCCCGGGGTGGGTCCGATCGCGCCGCCTCCGCCGGGCCCGAACGTGATTCCGGGGCCGGTGGCACCGATGGCGCCGCGAGGTGACGGCTGATGAGACGGAGGACAGCGATGAACACGGTCGGCCGGCGCGGCTGGCAGGCGCTCGTGCTGCTGATGGCCGCGCTGACGTTGACGTCGTGCAGCAGCTGGCGCGGTATCGCCAACGTGTCGTTGCCGGGCGGTCCGGGCAGTGGCGCCGGTGCCTACACGGTCTACGTCCAGGTGCCCGACACCTTGGCGCTCAACGGCAACAGCCGGGTCCTGGTCGCCGATGTGTTCGTGGGCGCGGTCGAGCGGATCGAGCTGAAGAACTGGGTCGCCACGCTGAAGCTAAAGCTGAACAAGGATGTTCACCTGCCACGCAACGCCACGGCGAAGATCGGTCAGACCAGCCTGTTGGGTTCGCAGCATATCGAACTGAAGTCCCCGGACAACCCGGAGGGCGAACTCAGAAACGGTGACACCATCGGACTGAGCAATTCGACGTCGTACCCGACGATCGAACGGACGCTGGCCGGTATTGCCCTGCTGCTGCAGCGCGGCGGGTTGTCGGACCTGGACACCATCACCACCGAGTTCGCCGCGCTGTCCAACGGGCGCGCCGACCAGATCCACGCCTTCCTGACCAAGCTGGACACCTTCATCGGCAACCTCAACGACCAGCGTGAGGACATCACCCGGGCGATCGACTCCAGCAATCGGTTGCTGAGCTACTTCGGTGCCCACAACGACACCCTCGAGAAGGCCTTGACCGACTTCCCGCCGCTGTTCAAGTACTTCAACGCGCAGCAGGGGATCTTCATCAACGCCGTCGAGGCACTGGGCGCGATGGGCACCCAGGTCAACACCCAGATCGCGCCCGCGCGGTCCGACCTGCACAAGGTGCTCACCTCGTTCCAGTGCCCGGCGCGGGAACTCCGTAAGGCGTCGCCGTATCTGCCCGACCTGCTGCAGGTGATGATCACCGCGCCTTACCACGTCGACGGTGCCTTTAAGGCGGTCCGCGGTGACTTCATCAACACCTCGCTGATGGTGGACCTCACCTACGCGTCCATCGACAACGCGATCCTGACCGGTACCGGGTTCTCCGGAATGCTGCGGGCACTGGAGCAGTCCTTTGGCCACGACCCGGAGAAGATGGTCCCGGATGTTCGGTACACGCCGAACCCGGCAACCGCACCCGGCGGTCCGTATGTGGAAAGGGCTGACCGGAATTGCTGAAACCTCAGATCAAGCGTCAACTGGCGATCTTCAGCGTCCTGACCGCGGTGGCGCTGCTGGTGTTGGGCGTTTACTACCTGCGGTTGCCGACCTTGGCGGGCCTGGGCCAGTACTCGCTGAAGGCGGACCTGCCCGAGGCGGGCGGCCTGTACAAGACCGCGAACGTCACCTACCGCGGCACCATCATCGGCCGGGTCACCAGTGTGGAACCGACCGAGACCGGGGCGCAGGCCACCTTCCAGATCGCCAGCAAATACAAGATCCCCGTCGACGCCGGTGCCAACGTGCATTCGGTGTCGGCGATCGGTGAGCAGTACCTGGATCTGGTGTCGACCGGTAATCCGGGCCAGTACCTCAAGCCGGGCCAGACCATCACCAAGAGCACGGTCCCGTCGGCGATCGGGCCGGCGCTGGACACCGCCAACCGCGGACTCGCCGCGCTGCCGGCCGGCAAGATCGCGGCCCTGCTCGACGAGACGGCCACCGCCGTCGGGGGCCTGGGACCGTCGCTGCAGCGGCTCGTGGACGCCACCCAGGCCATCGTCGGTGACTTCAAGACGAACCTCGCCGATGTCGACGACATCGTGGAGAAGTCGGCACCGATCATCGAGAGCCAGGTCGACTCCGGCGACGCCATCCACCAATGGGCGCGCAACCTGAACGTTCTCGCCGGCCAGGCGGCCAGCCGAGAAGACACGGTCAAGCACATCGTGTCGGATCTACCGCCGCTGATCGACCAGGTGCACACGGTGTTCAACGACACCAAGGACACGCTGCCCCAGCTGATGGCGAACGCGTCGATCCTGACCGAGATGGCCAAGCGCTACAACCGGAACACCGAGCAGGTACTGGTCTTCCTGCCGCAGGCCGGCTCCATCATCCAGACCGTGACTGCCACCAACCCGGGCCGGGGCTCGATGGGCGTTGCCCTCGGTGCCGTCCCCGGCCCCATCTTTCCGGTGCCGGTTCCGGGCCTGAGCCTCAACACGCCGCCGCCGTGTCTGACCGGCTTCGTCCCGGCATCCCAATGGCGGGCGTTCGCCGACACCAGCCCCGCCGAACTACCGGACGTCTCCTGCCGGATTCCGCAGGACACGCCGGCCAACAGCGTTCGCGGGGTCCGCAACATCCCGTGTGTGGACGTACCGGGCAAACGCGCAGCGACACCCAAGGAGTGCCGCAGCGACAAACCGTACGTCCCGCTGGGCACCAACCCCTGGTACGGCGATCCGAACCAGATCCGGAACTGCCCGGCGTTGGGCGCGCGCTGTGACCAGCCGGTCGAGCCCGGCCACGTGATTCCGGCGCCGTCGGTGAACACCGGCCTCAACCCCCTGCCGGCGGACATGGTGCCGCCGTCGCCGCCGCCGGTGAACGACCCGCTGTCACGGCCGGGGACCGGTAGCGTGCAGTGCAACGGGCAACAACCGAACCCCTGCATCTACACCCCCGGTGGGGGACCAGCCGCGATCTACAATCCGCAGAGCGGCCAAGCGGTGGGGCCAGACGGCGTCGAATACTCCGTCGAGAACTCGATGAACATAGGAGACGACGGATGGAAGGGGATGCTGGCACCGTTCCGGTGAGCACGGACGAGGACCAGCAGACCGCAGATACCTCGGCCTTGGGCACTGAGGGCACTGAGGACGCGGTGCCGGTGGACTCGCAGGAGTCGGCCGACTCGGTGGCAGTAGACGCCGAATCGGCGCCGTCGCGTCTTGGCCGTCGCCAGCAGGTGGGGATCTGTGTGCTGTTGCTGCTGTTGGCCGCCGGGTTGGTGGCAGCCGGCTTTGTCGGCCTGCGCGACCACGTGGCGAGCCAGGCGCTGGCCCGCGACAATGCCGAAGCGATCGCCGCGGCCAAGGAGTGCGTGGTGGCCACTCAGGCGCCAGATGGGCGGGACATCGCCCTGGCGCAGCAGAAGATCCTGAACTGCACGACCGGCGAGTTCCGCACCCAGGTCGCCCTGTACGCGGAGATGTTCGTGCACGCCTACCAGGCGGCGAAGGTCCACGCCGAACTCACCGAGATGGGCGCCGCGGTGGAGCGGAACAACCCCGACGGTTCGGTCGACGCCCTGGTGGCTTTCCGGGTCAAGATCGACAACATCGAGACTCAGGGCAAAGAGGTCGGTTACCGGCTGCGGGCCCGGATGGTCCGGGAGGACGGGCAGTACCGAATCGCGAAGCTCGACCAGGTGGCCAGGTGACCGACCCGCTGGCCGACGCGCCGCGCATCGAACCGGCCCGGTGGCGCGCCCGCGCGACGGCGCTGGCGATCGACCTGCTGCCGGGTTCGGCAGTGATGGTGACGATGGGCATGGCCGCCCTGTGCTTCCCGTTCGGGGGACCCTGGTGGTGGCTCGCGACCATCACCGGCGCCTTGGCGTTCTTGGCCACCGAGGTCAACCGGATCCTGTTGCCGGCGATCAAGGGCTGGAGCCTGGGCCGCGCGTTCACCGGAATCGAAGTGGTGCGGGGCGGCGAAGGGTCGGCTCCGGCCGTCGGTGCGGCCCGGTTGTTGCTGCGCGAGGCGGCGCACCTGCTCGACACCGTGCCGGCTCTGCTCGGCTGGATCTGGCCTTTGCGGGACCGCCGCGGGCGTACTTTTGCCGACCTCGTGGCCCGGACCGAGGTCCGCCCGGCCGACCCACGACAGCCCCCGGCGAACATCCGGGTCGTGACCATGGCGGTGTTCGTGGCCGCGGCCGCCCTGAGCCTCGTCGGTGCCGCCACGGCCTACGCGGTGGTCTACCAGCGTGACCACAAGTCGGATCTGGCCCGAGCCCAGATCGCCCGGCAGGGCCCGAAGATCGTCGCGGACATGCTGTCCTACGATCCCGAGACCTTGCAGGGCGACTTCGACCGCGCGCAGTCGCTGGCCACCGACAAGTATCGCGAGCAGCTGGTTCCGCAGCAGGACGCGATCCGCAATGCCAAGCCGGTTCCGAACTTCTATCGGGTCACCGATGCGGCGGTACTCGACGCCGCCCCGCACCGTGCCACGATGCTGCTGTTCCTGCAGGGCCAGCGTGGAACAGCCGGCAAGGAACGTCTGATCAGCGCCACCGTCCGGGTGGCGTTCGCCGAGGCCGCGGGAACCTGGCGCGTCGATGATCTCGCCGTCGTCAGTAAGCCGCTGCCGGCCGAGGGGGAGCGATGAGTCCGCGCCGCCGCGTCGACACCGACGATCAGCCGCTCTTCGTCGACCGGGCGGTGCCCCGGCGCCGGCGGCTGCCGATGGTGATCGCGAGTTCGCTGGTGGTGGCCGCCGCTGCCGTCGCGGTCAGCGCGGTGACGCTGGTGACCCACGAGCAACACCGGCGAGCAGCCTTGCGGGACGTCGAGGCGCTGGCCGCGGTGGAATCGTTCATGACGATGTTCACCTCGCCGGATCCGTTCCATGCCAACGACTATCTGGCCAATGTCATGGACCATGCCACCGGGGATTTCGCCCAGCAGTATCAGGAGAAGGCCAATCAGATCCTGATCGCGGTGGCGCGCAGTGAGCCGACCACGGGAACGGTGACCGCGGCCGGTGTCGAACGGTGGAACGACGAAGGCAGCGTCAGCATGCTGGTGGCTGTTGAGAACAGCGGCAAGTCGTCCGACGGCAAACACGATGTCAAGGTGGCAACCCGATGGTTGGCGACAGCGCAGAAGGAAGGGGACCAGTGGAAGATCAGCAATCTGAACCAGGTGCTGTGACCGAAGAGCCCGACGCCGCCGACGTAGATCTGGAAGCCGAAGCGGAGGCCCAGGAGACGGTCGAGGAGACGGCCGAGGCCGAGGCGGTCGAGGCCGAGACGGCGGCGGACAAGCGCCCGGTCCGGCGCAAATTCGGTGTGCGGCTTGCGGTTGCGGTCTCAGCCGCGGCCTTCGTCGGCGCCGCCGCATTCGCGGGCGCGGCAGCACAGCCGTATCTCATCGACCGGGCCGAGGTAGCCACCAAGCTCGACATCGCCCGGACCGCGGCCAGGGCGATCCACACGCTGTGGAACTACACGCCGGACAACATGGATTCCCTTCCGGACCGCGCCTCGGTGTATCTCAGCGGCGACCTGGAAGCCCAGTATCGGAAATTCATCGACGCCATCGCAGACAGCAACAAGCAGGCGAGGGTCACCGACACCACCGAGATCGTCGGTGCGGCCGTCGAGACTCTGGACGGGCCCGAGGCCACGGTGATCGTCTACACCAACACCACGGCGACCAGTGAACTGAGCAAATCGATCCCGCAGATCAAGTACCTGACCTACCGGCTCTTCATGAAGCGTGACCAGAACCGCTGGGTGGTCACCAGGATGCCGACCATCACCTCGCTGGACCTCACCCCGCGTCTGCAGGGCTGAGCGCGGGCCGGGTCGAGGGTAACGGGGGGGAGCATGCCGATCGCGTCGCCGTTGTCACGACGGCGCACGGTGGTGGCCTTGCTGTTGTTGACGTTCGCCACCGGCCTCGTGGACGCGATCAGCGTGCTGGTGCTGGGGCGGGTGTTCGTCGCGAACATGACCGGCAATGCGATCTTCCTGGGGTTCCTGTTCGTCCCCGGCACCGGCTTCGATCTGACCGCCGCGATCGTGGCGGTCGGCGGATTCCTGATGGGCGCGGTCATCGGGGGACGGCTGTTCCGGATCTTCGGTGAACACAGCCGCCGGCGCTGGCTGACGGTTGCGCTCGGTTTGGAGGCGGTGTTGCTGCTGGCGCTGGCGGCGCTGGCTGGAATGGGTGTGTTGGGCTACTACAGCAACAGCAAGCTGCTCTTGATCGCCGGCCTCGCGGTCGCGTTCGGTGTGCAGAATTCGACTGCCCGTCAGTTCGGTATCCAGGAGCTCTACACCACGGTGCTGACCTCGACGATCGTCGGTATCGGGGTGGACAGCCGGCTGGCCGGTGGGACCGGCGACCGCGGAAAGCTGCGCTACGGCGTCGTTTTCGTGATGATCCTCGGCGCCATTGTCGGCGCAACGTTGACCCACGTTGTGGTGGCGCCGGTCATCGCCATGGCCGGGGTCGTGGTCGCGGCGAGCTTGGCGTTGTTCCGCTACGGCTGATAGGCCCGAGCGCGCTCAGGACCCGCCGTACTCCGGGCGCAGGATCGAGCTGAGCGCCGACAGCGGGATGTGCGCCTGCACGTTGCCACCGTCCATGTACCACTGCATCTGGTTGTACTGAATCGGGCTGTCGTGGCTGACCGGGTAGTCGGGCATGTACAGAATCAGCTCGTCGGGGGTGAGAGCCCAAGACCGGTAGCCGCCGGAGAAGACCTTGTCGGGTGTAAAGCGCTCCGGGACAAAGGGATAGTCTCCCGGGCGGTGTTCCCAGAATGCCCGGTCCAGCGCCTCGGTGATGTAGGGCTCGCCCAGTTGCGGGATCGTCGCCAACGGGTCGATCCCGGGTTTGGTGATGTCAGCCAATTGCAGTTGCCGGCCACCGGCCCCCATGTCGAACGTGAAAGTCCGGTAGGCGTTGTTGATGTAGGGACCGTCGGAGTGGTAGTCCTCGTGGAAGACCGCGGTCAATGCATTGCCGTGCTGGAAGATCTCGTAGTTCTCGTTTCCCCAGCTGTCGGCCACCATGGAGGCGCCTTTGGTGCGCCAGTTGGTGAACAACTTCGACAGGTAGTCGCGGATCGGGGGTCCGGCGATCGGGTGGTCGACCAGGTCCCCGGGCACCGCCATCCGGATATAGCGGGTGGCCAGCCGCTCCGAGTGCACATCGGTAGTGCAGTACTGCCCGTCCCAGTTGCCGCCCAGCCCGCTGCAGAACGACGGCGCCGAAGCGCCGGCGACCGGTGCCCCGGACACCGTGGCCACCGCAAGTGTCGCGGCGAGCATGCCCGTCACTAGCCGGGTCGCCCACATAGCATGCCTCCTAAGGCAATTCGACTTTGCTCGCCAGCCACCGGCCGTCGACCTTCTGCATCGTCATCTTCATCCGGGCGCGGTCCACTCGCGGGTCGGGCCGCATGGTGTTGGTGATGGTCTGGTTGACCATCACCAGCACCACAACGGTGTCCTTGGAACCTGACTGCACGGCCGACTCGACCACCGTGCCCTGTGCCCTGGCCTTGTTGTCGATCAGCAGCTGCCGCAGGTTGACGCTGGCTTTGGTGTAGGTGTCTTTGAACTCCCCGGTTGCACCGTTGAGGACCGCGTCGAAGTCGTCGTCGACCTTGTCAGAGTCGATGCTGGTCAACACCTGGGCGTAGTCCACCGCTGCCTGTCGTCCGGCGGCTTCCGCGCTCGAGACCCGATGCTGTTGCCACAACTGCCAGCCGAGCCCGATGACCAACCCGAACACTGCCAGATAGGCGGCCGCGACGAGCGCCATCCGCCACGGGACCCGACGCCTGCGCACCGGCGGCGCGGCTGTCTCTTCCACGTCCTCGGGGGCGGTCTCGGCGGTCGGTTCGTCGGCGGTGCTCACCGCGGCATCTCCTTGAGCATCAACGAGGCGGCTCGATCAGCAGGGGCGGACCGCCGTAGGGGGTGGGAATCGTATAGCGGCCCTTGGGTGTCGGGTCGGTGGTCGCCGCCAGGTCTGCACCGGGCGGCGGTCCCGCGGTGTCATCGCCGGGTGGGCGTGGCGCATTGTGGGCGCCGCGCACCAGCACGGACTGGTCGGTGTCACGGCAGTAGCCGTACAGGAACGGCTCCGGGTAGTCCGCCGCAGAAGGGGGCCGCCGCGGGGTCCCGTAATCGCAGGTGTAGCGAGGATAGAGGTCGGCGGTGAACCACAACCCGTTGTCGTGGAAGGCCGTACCGAGCGCCTCCAGCGTCGAACCGCGGTAGGCGGGGAACAACGCATTGAGCGCCGGAGTCCGGACATAGAGCAGCTGAGCCGCGGTGGTCAGGTTGCCCAGCAACCCGACCATGGTGTCGGAATTGTCATCGAAGAGTCCGTCGACCGCCGACAGCATCCCGGGCGCCTGGTCGACCAATCGATGGTAGCCGCCGATCATCCGGTTGATGCCCGTGAGCACCTTGTCGAGGTTCTCGGTCGTCACGGCCACCCCGTTGTTGACATCGCTGAGCATGGTGAGCGCCACCCGGCTCGACTTCAGCAGGCTCACCGTCTCCGGCAGCACCGAATCCAGGGTGGACAGCAAAAAGGTGCCGCCGTTGACGATGTCGGTCAGCTTCTGCGGACCCTCGTCGGACAGGCTGAGCTCCTTTTTGATCAGGTCGAGCTTGCGCGGATCGGTTTGCGCCAGCATGCCGTTGGCGTCGGCGAGCAACTGCGACATCGGGATCGGGGTTGTGGCGCGGTCCCGCGAGACGACGCTGCCGGCGGACAGGAACGGTCCGGTCTCCGACGGGGGCTCGAAGTCGATGTACTGCTCACCGGCGGCTGACAGGCCCGACACGCGCACCGTGCTGGCCGCCGGAATCTTCACCGTCGAGGAGATGTTGGCGACCGCATCGACACCGGTACCGCTGACCCGCAGCGACTCGATCCGGCCCACCGGAACGCCGCGAACCGACACGTCCTGGTTGGCCAGCAGCCCACCGGAATCCGGCAGCGCGATCGTGATCTGGTAGGTCGAGCGGGCCGGGTTCACCCGCAGCGCCCCCACCAGCAGGTAGCCGGTCGCGACCACCAGGGTCATCGCCAACGCGAGCCCTGACAGCAGGTTCTTTCGCCGGTCGCCGGCGCGGACCAAGCCGACGATGCGCCGGCTGAGTGCCTCGATCATGGTGTCGGCCCTGGTCCCGGCGGGCCGAGCTCCGCTGCTGCTACATCGCCCTCCGCCGGGGTGGGAGGTATCGGCGGGCCGACCGCGGTCCACGGCGCCAGCCCCATATCGGAGTCCGGGCCGCGCCCCACCACGCGCTCCTGTAGTCGCCACAGCGCGTACTTGATGGAGCCGGCCAGCTTCGCCCAGTCGTAGCGCTTCGGGCCGTGAAATGCTGGGTCTCCTTTGAAGCCGGCGTCAGGCATCGACCCCCACACCAGCCTGTCAAAACCTGCCCGTAACGAAACCGCCGACCCAGCTGTCATCTTGATGATCGGCGCCTGCAACCGGTTCAGCGCGGCCAGACTGGTGTCGGGGTCGATAGCCACGTCGTTCCATGCGCCAGCGAGCACGTTGGCGTCCTTGATGAAGCTGTGCCCGGAAGCGTCGGTCCCGGCAATCGACGGGAACCGGGCCAGCTGCTGGCTGGTCGCGCCGAGTTGCTCGACGAGATCGGCCAGCCGACCGGTGTTGTCCACCAGCGTGTCGGTGGCCGGACCCGCCGCGTCGAGCACATCGGTGAGCGCCGCGCTGCGGGCATCAAGCCGGTCGGCAAGCCGGCTGGTCTCACGCAGCGCGGTCTCGATCTCACCGGAGCGGGCGTTGAGTTTTGTCAGCAGCTCATTGGACTGGTTGATCAGCCTGCCGAACGCCTGGCCCTGATCGCCGGTCGCCTTGCCGGCGCCGTTGACGATATTGGTGAAGTTCTGCACAGCCCCACCGTTGACCAGAAGCGCCGCCGAACTCAGCACCGATTCTACCGTAGCAGCCGACGCGGTGAACTCCAGCCCGATGATGTCGCCACCCTTGAGCAGCGGCGTCGACGGGTCGACCTGAGTCGGCGGTTTGACCGCCACGAAGACGTCACCGAGCGGGGTCGCCGACCGCAATTCAGCCGTGCTGCCCAACGGAATCCGGACACCGTCCATGATGCGCAGCGTGGTGACTGCAGTGTAGTTACGGGCGACTATCGACTCCAGCTGGCCGACATCGGCGCCGGAGAGCTTCACCTTGGCGTGCCCGGGCAGATTCAGCGCGTTGGCGAACACCGCGGTGATGAGATAGCCGCCGCTGCCGATGCCGGGAGCTGGCAACGGCAGACTGTCCAGCCCACTGGTGGTGCAGCCAGCAGTGATGACCGCGTTGCACAGCAGCGCCAGCGTCGCCCTGGGCGTTCGTTTCCGTCGCAATGCCATCGCCTACTGCCCCATCATCGAGAGTCCGTCGAGGACGTACGTCAGCCCGAAGTCCGGGCCGTAATCCGCCAAGGTTCCGGTGCCGCAGCCTAATTGCCGCAAATGCATCATGTTGCACAGCTCCTTGGTGCTTTGACTGTCGACCAGGCTCTTGTCGACCAGGGTGTGAGCCCGGATCGCCCCGTTGTTGGTGTCGACGGCGTTGTAGATGTTGTCCAGCGCCAGCGGTAGCAGGTCTATTAGCTCCGCCAGGTCGCGCTGCTTATCCACGAGGGTGGTTACGGCAGTGTCGCCGTTGAGGATGCTCTGCTTGAGGTTGTCACGGTTGGCTTGCAGCAGGGCGGTCGCCTGCGTGATGATCTCGTTGAACTTACGCCCAGTGCGTCCCGCCCCGAAGTCCTCGTCGGCGAGCATCTGACTCAATTGGCGGGTGGTGGAACCGAATTGACGCAGCCTCGCGTCATTGCGGGCCGCCGCGTCCATCAGCGAGCTAAGATTGACGATGATCGAGGTCAACTGATCACCGGTCGCCTCGCCGCGGTCGGAGCTCAGTCGCAACGCCCGAGACAATTCGCTCAGGGCCGACTTGATCTTCGCGCCGTTGCCGCCGGCGATGTCGGCGGCGGCGTTGATCACGTCGGCTACCGGCCCGTTGCCGTTGCCGTCGCCGCTGAGCGACTTCGAAACCCTGTCGAGCATGTCAAGCACACGATCGAATGCCACTGGTGTCCGGGTGCGGTTCAGCCCGATAGTGGTGTGGTCGGCCAACACCGGACCGCCGGTATAGGCTGGCGTCAGTTCGACTTGCCGAGCGGTGAGGATCGAGGTGTTGATGGTCACCGCGTGCACGTTGGCTGGGATCTTTACGTTGCGGTCGACGGTGAACTCGGCCTCGACGTACCCGCCCTTCGGGGTGATCTTGGTGACCTTGCCCACCGGCATTCCGAGCACCGCAACCACATTGTCCTCGTAGAGGCCTGCGGCGCTGCCGAATTGGGCGGTGACGGTGATGTGTCCGCCGAACGGGTTGAGGTAGTAGGCGGCCACGGCAGTGACGAGCAGTACTCCTGCGGTCAGCGCACTCACCAGCGCGGCGACACGGCGGCGGCTGCGGGTGGCGGTCGGCGGGGCGCTCATTTGCAGTCCTTGAAGTACTCGATCATGCCGAACTGCTTGGCGCGGCCACTGATCGCGCACATCCACGAGTCGATCGCCATCCCGTTAACTAGGTAGGTTTCGAAAGCCGGTCCGTAGCCGGTGGCATTGGTCAGACCCCGCAATGGCGGCGGTGCGGCCTGCAGCAGGCTGCGCAGCAGGTCGTCATGCTGGCCGAGCATGTCGGATAGCGCACGCAGGTTGGCCAGCATGTCGTCGAGCATCGTCCGGTCGCTGACCACGATGTTGTTCAGTTGACCCACCAGACTGGTCAGCGCAGCCAGCATGGCGTGGAAGGTGTGCTGTCGCGCTACCAGTTCCCCGAGGAAATCCTGGCCCTGATCGACCAGGTTGCCCAGGTTCGTCTGCTGGTTGTGCAAGGTGTTGGCCACCCGCTGGGTGCTGGCGAGCAGGGTGCCGAGCTGATCACGCCGGTCGGCGGTGATCTTCGACAGCGTGTGCAGATTGGCCATCGCCTGTGGAACCACCGGGGGCAGCCCGCTCAGCTGTTGGCCGAGCACGGCCAGGGACTGGCCGAACTGGTCGGAGTCGACCTGGTCGAATGTGGTGGTGGCGTCCTCTAGCAGCGACTCCAGCGAATAGGGCACCTCGGTGTGGGCGAGCGGGATCCGTTTGTCGGGCAGCGAACCCGGGCCGTCGGGTTCCAGTCGCAGGTAGCGCGACCCGAGGATCGTCATCACCTGGATTTTGGCCCCGGTGTCTTTGCCCAGCGGAATGTTGTTGCGCACGGTAAAACCGGCCTCGACGTGATCGCCGGCGAGCCGCATGCTCGTTACCCGGCCCACCTCGATGCCCGCGATCACGATGGGATTGCCCGGCGCCAGCGCCGCGGCCTGGGCGAACTCCGCGGTGTAGCGGGTGTAGCCGAAGCCGGCCAGCTTGACCAGCAGCGCCGCGGCGACGACGACCGCGACAACCGCCAATGCCGCGAACCCCAGCCAGGTGGTGTTGTAGGACTCCAGTGTCCGGGAGCGCCACCTGCGGAGCGACTGATTATCCATTGACGGTGTTCCTGCATCTCGGGGTGTGCCAGGCCAGGTTCTTCATGGTGATGGGCGTGGCGTTGCCGGGCGTGGCGGCGTTGACGATGATCGTGGTGATGTCGTTGAGGCCGGGAAAGAACCCGGTGATGTTCAGGTCGCAGACATACGTGGAGCCGTAGGCGCCGTCCCCGAGTACCCGACCCAGGCCTTTGAGCAGCAGTGGCAGGTTGTCGCCGGTGAAAGCCAGCTGCGGCTCGATTCCGGCCATGTGCTTGGAGAACCCGGGTTCCCGGTTGATCATCTCATCCAGGGAGGGGAAGACCTCGTCGGCGATCGTCGACAGCTGCCGGGTCACCTGGGCCAGGGAGCCGACCGAGGACTGCAATGCCGGGCGACGCGAGTCTAGGTCGGCGACCGCTCGCCGGGCCTGCGTCAGCGCGTGGTCCAACTGATCGTTCTGCCCGGCGATGGTGCCGGTAAGCCGGTTCAGGCTGGTGATGAGGTCGCCGAGCACCTCGTCGCGCCCGGCCAGCGTCGCGGTGAGCGTCGACGACTGATCCACCAGTGCGGTGATAGACGCCTGGTCGCCTTGCAGCGACTCCAGCACACCCCGGGTCAGATCGTCGGCCTGCTTGGGATCCAGCAGCGACATCAACGGTTTGAAGCCGTTGAGCAGCGCGCCGACGTCGAAGGACGGTTCGGTGTGGTCCACCCCGATCACGCCGCCGCGGGGCAGCACTCGTTCGTCCCCCCCGGTGTACTCGCCGTCTTTGCCCAGCGACAGCCCGAGATAACGCTGCCCGATAATGTTCTGGTAGGTCACCGACGCGACGGTGTTGGCATACAGCTTCTGGTTGCTTTGGACGATGAACGAGACCTTCGCTAACTTCCCTTCCAATGCCACCTCGTCGACCCGGCCCACCCGGACCCCGGCCATCCGGACGTCGTCGCCTTCGCGCAGGCCGTACACATCGGTGAACACGGCCGCATACGGCGTCGTCGCACCAGAGACGTCGCGGCGCAGCGTGGCATAGACCAGCCAGGTCAGCACCATCGAGACGACCATGAAGATGGACAGTCCGATCAGCGGGCCGCGGAATCTCATTTGTGGCCTCCCGTGTCGGCGGGTACGAACGAGACCGCGTTACCGCGGGCGACCGGGCCGAGCAGCAGCTGCGCCGCCACAGATGCCGGCTCACGCTGGCCGGTGATCAGGCCCAGCTGGTTGCGTTCGGCCTGGCTGCCGACCGGACCCACGTTGCCGCCGAAGGCCGCGGGGGCCGCGGGCGCCATCGGGGAGGCCGGCTGCCACTCCGGTGCATGCGGCAGTGACGGGATTGGCGGCTCGGGCGGAGGCGGCGGGCCGAGGTCGAGCGGGTCGCCGGTGCTGGGAATCCGGGGGGCCGGGCCGGTCCACCACGGCAGCGGCGGGTTGGTGCCCTCCAGGCTGCGATTCGGGTTGACCAGGGGCGGTCCGACGGCACGGAGGTTCCCATCCGGGCCGATCTCGGTGCCCGCCGGCGGTTCCAGGCCGGCCGGGAAGTGGTAGTTCTGCGGCAGCATGTTCTCAGGCAGCTCGGAACGCACCTCGATCATCGGCGCGGTGAAGCAGCTCGGCCCCTTCAGCTCGCCGTACTGCGGGCAGTCCGCGCGGGTGTAAGTGTGCATCGGGGTGAACGACAGGTTGAACCGCGTGTTCTTGGAGACGAGGTCGGGGTCGTAGAAGTGGTCGAAGAATTTCTCGGAGAGCCGATTGACCCGGGTGAAGATCGGGACGTACTTGTCGGCGTTGTTGGCCAGCACGCCAACAACGGGCGTGAGGTCGTGGGTGATCTGGATCAGTTGGTCGATGTGGTTGTCCAGGGCTTCCCGGGCCACACCCACGGTGTGCTGGCCACCGCCGACCAACGAGGCCAACTCGGCGCGCTTCTGGGCGAACGCGCGCATCGGTTCGACGGCCTGGTGCAGCGCGTCGACGAGGTCGGGAGCGGTGGACTGCAGGCCATGGGTGGCATCGAGCAAGGCCGAGACGGTCGATGGGCCGGGGTCGGTGGCGACGATGCCGTTGAGCTGATCGAGCAGCCGGGACATGTGCGCGCCCGCATTGAGCAACGCGACGCGCCGATTGTCGGTGGCCGCGCCGACGGCGGCCAGGATGCCCAGACTGTGGTCTTCGCGCCCGCGACCGGTGGCGGCCAGGATGTCGCGCAGTTTGGACACGGTGGTCTGGAAGATCACCGTGGACAGTTCGCCGTTCTCGGCGATGTGGGTGCCGGTACGGATGGTGGGTCCACCGGTTCCGGAGTCCACCAGCTGGATGGACGAGACCGCGAAAACGTTGGACGGCACCACGCGGGCGGTCACCGAATGCGGGATGTCCTTGGCGTAGTCGGGCTTGAGGTTGATGTGTACGTAGTTGGGTTTGCCGTAGGCGGCGGGGATCACGTCGGTGACATTACCGACTAGCAGGCCATGGTACTTGACGTCGGACTGGGCCGGCAGCCCGTCGCCGACGTTGATCAGGTCGGCCACCACCCGCACGTAGGAGTTGAGCATGCCGGTGGACTTGGCCAACAGGCCGCCGGTGGTCAGCGCGATCACCAGCAGGACCGCGATCCCCGCGCCCAGCAGTTGCTGTTCGGAGGGGCCGCGGCCGTCGGTGTCGAGCGAGTTGGCCATGTCAGCCACCGAACCTTGCGCCGGCGTCGATGCTCCACAGCGCCATCGTCAGCAGCATGTTGACCATGATCACGATCGTGATGGAAGCCCGCATGGCCCGGCCGGAGGCCACCCCGACGCCTTCGGGTCCGCCGGAGGCGTAGAAGCCGTAGTAGCACTGCACGGTAGAGGCCAGCCACACGAACACCACGCACTTGAGCACGGAGTAGACGATGTCCTTGCCGCTCAACATCATTGTGAAGTAGTGCGTGTACGGGCCGATGGAGCCGCCGCCGATGATGCCGGTGACCAGCTGGCAGGTCAGGTAGGTGATCGCCAGACAGGCCACGTAGAGCGGGATCACCGCGATGGTCGCGGCCAGCAGTCGGGTGGTGACCAGGAACGGAATGGGCCGGATCGCGATCGAATCGAGGGCGTCGATCTCCTCGGCGATTCGCATGGCGCCGAGCTGCGCGGTGAAGCGGCAACCGGCCTGCATCGCGAACGCCATCGAGGCCATGATCGGTGCCAGCTCGCGGGTGTTGACCAGTGATGAGATGATGCCGGTCGCGGGCCCCAGCCCCAGCAGATTCAGAAAGTTGTAGCCCTCGATCGCCACCAGCGCACCGGCGGTGAAGCCCAGGACGATCGCCACCCCAGCGGTGCCGCCACCCACCACGATGGAGCCGTTGCCCCAGGCGATGTCGGAGAGCAACCGCAGAAACTCCTTGCGGTAGTGACGTAGCACGGTCGGAACACCGGCCGCGGCGCGGCCGAAGAACACCAGCATGTGTCCCAAGCGGATGGTCGGCTCGGACGCCATCCGGTAGGCGCGCAGCAGCGGGCGCGCGAATGCCGGGACATAGGACGACGCGGTCATCTCACAGCCCCGTCCGTGGGTAGAGCACGTTATAGAGCTCGCTGATGCCGACATTGACGATCATCAGAACCAGGATCGACTCGACCACCGAAGCGTTCACCGAGTTGGCGACGCCGGCCGGACCGCCGCGGGTGGACAGTCCCTTCTGGCAGGACACCACCGCGACGATCGCGCCGTAGACCACGGCCTTGATCAGCGCGACGATCATGTCGCCGGTGGTGGCGAACGAGGAGAACGTGGCCACGAAACTGCCGGGCGCGCCCTTCTGGAAATACACGTTGAACAGGTAGCTGGCCAAAAAGCCTACGAAGCAGGTGATTCCGGTCAGCGCTACGCCGATCATGATGGCCGCGGCGAAGCGGGGGACCACCAGCCGACGGATCACCGAGACGCCCATCACCTCCATGGCGTCGGTCTCCTCGCGCATGGTTCGCGAACCCAGGTCGGCGGTGATGGCCGACCCGACCGCGGCGGCCATCAGCATGGCCGCCACCAGCGAGGCAGCCTGCCGGATGACAGCGAGCCCGGCAGCCGCGCCGGCCAGTGAGGTGGCGCCGACCTGGTTGGCCAGCAGCGCGAACTGAATGGAGAGCGTGACCCCGATCGGCAATGCGACCAAAACCGTCGGCAGCACAGCGGTGTTGGCCATGAAGGCGCTCTGCCGGACGAACTCGCCCCATTGGAATCGGCCGCCGAACAGGTCGGAGAAGAAGTACTGCACGGTGCGCACCGCCAGGACGCACTGTTCGCCGACGGTGGTCAGCGAGGCCAGCGGGTGGCGGTTGACATAACCGGCGGTCCAGTCCTGGATGGCTGCCACTCCGTCGAGCGCAGGCTCGGCGGCGAGGTCGCGGTCGTCCTGGGTGGTCATTTGTCGCCGATCGTGGTCGTGAGATCACCTGAGGTTGCCGTTCGCGGGTGCGGCAGATGATCCATGGCGGCCACCATAGTCAGCGTTCGTACTCCGCGGTAGGGTTCGGAACTTCTCGGACCAACTGGTGGGTAGATAAAAAGGATACGCATGGCTACCAAGGGGGATGAGCTCATGGGGTCTCGCCGCGACCTTTCATCCGGACATGATGTCGGACACAATGCCCCGGCAAGGGCGCTTCAGGCAACATGACTCCGGTTATGGCGGAGTTACCGGCCAGTAGCACGCGTTTTCGTGGTTTTGGCATCCTCGTGCGGGCGTCGATGGCGATACTCGACCGGGACAAGCGCGAGACGTGGAAGGAGATCGGGGCGGTGCCGAAGCGGGCAGGGTGGACCCAGATCGCTGCCACAGTCGCGTGTGCGACGGCAGTCACCGGTGTGCTGGCACCGGGTTCCGCGCTCGCCGACCCGGATCAGCCGCCGGCGCTTCCGGGATTCACCCCCGCGCCCACCGACTGGTCTCCACACATGGACATCTGGCCGTACAGCACCTTCACCTATCAGGTGACGCCCGAGATGATCGGCGGCATGTCGGATTCGTGCCAGTGGTTCAACGCGCAGTTCGACCCGTTGATGGGGCAGATCAACGCCTTCAACCGCAACCTTGCCGACCACCGCGACGCCTACGCCGGCGTGCAGTCGCAGGCGGATGCGGTGGTGGCCAACATCGACCGGTCGACCGGCTTCCTGGGGCCACGACTGCAGCCGTTGACCATCCGCAACACCCCCGACAACTTCGGTCCCTACTCGCCGATCTACGGCGGGGAACAGCTGACCGGCGTGCTGTTCCAGCTGTCGCGCATCGCCGACAGCATGCGCAAAAAGCAGCCGGCAGGCTTCACCCGCCCACACATCGACTCCGCAATCGGATGGGCCAACGCCCTGCGGAATTCCCGGGCCTGCACCTAAGCGGCGATTGCAAGCGCGGCGAAGCCGGGCGCTGCAGGTCGCCGCCATCAAGCGAGAACCCGCGGGAGCGGGTTGGGGTAGGTTCGGGGGGCGTTGCGGCCGGACGGCCCCCAGCAGGCGGACCACGAGAGGTAGTTCAGGTGTCGGACCGTGAGGACGAGCAGGCGGCTACCGAAACCGAGGCCGTGGAACCGGCGGTCGAGACCGTCGACACCGAGGCCGCTGAAACCGAGGCCGCTGAAACCGAGTCCGTTGAAACCGAGTCCACCGAATCTGTCGCCGCTGACGAGACCGCTGGCGAGGCCGCTGGGCTCAGGGGACGCATCGGCGGCCTGAAACCGAATCGGCGCTGGATCGCCGTGGCGGTCCTGGCGCTGGGCCTGATCGGAGCGACCTACGAGGGCTGGCTGCTGTTCGCCCACCACCAGCGCACGGCGGCCGCCGCGCAGGCACTGGAAGCCGCCGAGAAATACACCCTGGCGCTCACCAGTGTGGACCCCACCGCGATCGACAAGAACTTCACCGAAATCCTCGACGGAGCCACCGGCGAGTTCAAGGACATCTACAGCGCGTCCAGTGAACAACTGCGCCAACTGCTGATCGACAACAAGGCGTCCGCGCACGGCACCGTCATCGACTCGGCGGTCAAATCCGCCACCAAGAACAAGGTTGAGGTGCTGCTGTTCGTCGATCAGTCGGTGAGCAACAAAACCTCCCCCCAGGCGCAGATCGACCGCAGCCGCATCGTGATCACGATGGAGAAGGTGAAGGGCCGTTGGCTGGCCGCCAAGGTTGACATGCCCTAAGCGATAGCGACCCGGCTTCGCCGCTAGTTGAATCCGAGCCAGCTGGGCAGCGCGCGTTCGTGCGCGTCGCACAGGACCTGCGCGGTGTCACACGTTCCGCGTGGCACCCCGGCGCCGGTCCACATGCCGCCGGCATCGCGGCGCAGCACGACCGCCGACGACGAACCGCCGTCGAGCAGGATGGCGTGGTCGCTGCCTAAGCCGCGGAACAGATCCTGCATGTTGTCGGGTGTGTAGTGGCCGCCCTGAAAGATGTACAGCTCGTCTTTGGCACGCGAATAGCCCACGGCAGTGCGTGCCGCGCTCGGCCCGCCGTCGTTGAGTTGCCCGGTGACGCCAGGGGCCAGCAAGCCCAGTCCGCTGACCGCGACGAACCGGTCCCCGCGTTCCACCAGGCCGGTCACCGTCGGCCCGGCCGAGTCGTAGTCCCCACCGTCGCGGCCACCGCGCGGCCACACCACATAGGGCGCGCCGCGAGTCGGCAGGATCATCGTGGTCAGCGTCGACCAGTGCTCGTTGCCGCCGGACAGTCCTTGTTTGCCGGCGTAGGGGATGGTGCCGGTGACCGCGACGTTGGCGCGGCCGTTGCCCCGGGTGTTGTCCACGTAGGCGCCCAGCGGGGAACTGCAGTTGGTGGTCCGCCAGGATCCGCCTCGCTGGCCGCGGATGTCGAAGAAGTTGGCGTTGATCGCCACCGTGGGCCGACCCAGCGCCTGCCAGGCCTGCAGCGGGGTGTAGAGCTCGGAGGCCTGCATCAGTCCCTCGCTGGTGCGGGCCCGCGGATCGCGTTCGCAGCGGCCCTGAGCGCCGCGATGGCTGTCGACCAGCAGGTGCGGCTCGATCCGCTGCGAGGCGGACTTGAGAACCACCAGATGCCCGCCGCCGGACATCTCGTACCACTCGCCGGCGGCGTTGAGCATCGGTGTGGGATGCCCGCCGCCGAAGTTGTACACCAGGTAGGAGCCCGGGGTCCGCGCGATCGCGGCGGCCAACTGATCTTGGGCGGCGGCCTGCGCGGTCGGCTGGCCCGGGCCGATCGCCAGGACTGCGCAAAGCAGCAGCGCGGCGCAGCCAGCCGCCAGCCGGCGCGCGAAAGCCACTGGGGTCGACACTGTTTGTCCCTTCGGCTCCGGACTGGGGGAGACACCAGATTCCTACGGTAGCCACCGAAACCGCCGGGACAACCTACGTGACCGGATTGTGCTGCGTCGGTGGCGGATCGGTTATGGCCAGCGCTCATTCGCCGAGGCGGCTGTGCATCTCCCAGATCAGGATCTCCGACGGGGCGGAGGCGGTAAGGCGTCGGCCGCCGACGCCGGTGCAGCGGACCGCGTCGCCGGTGTGCAGCGGACCGGCGCCTTCTAGATCGACATGGCCGAGCGCGACGAACAGATGGGCATACGGCGAGTCAGGTAGTGCGACATGGTCTCCGGGCTGTAGCCGCGCGACGTACAGCGTGGCACCCGCATTGCCGATGCTGATCGCGGCGTCAGGGTCACGGCCCGAGGCGACGGTGATGAGACCACCGCCCGCCAGGGCGTCGCCGATGTCGTGCTGCTGGTAGCCGGGAGTACGCCCCGGTGAGTCCGGCATGATCCACATCTGAATGAAATGCACTGGCTCGCTGGCAGAGTGGTTCTCCTCTGAATGCAGAATCCCGGTGCCCGCCGACATTCGTTGCGCCAGGCCGGGATGGATGACGCCGGTGTTGCCGATCGAATCGCGATGGCTCAGTGCACCGGACAGCACCCAGGTGACGATCTCGGCGTCGCGGTGGGGGTGGGTATCAAAACCGGCGCCCGGCGCGACGACGTCATCGTTGTTGACCAGCAGCAGTCCGTGATGGGTGTTGTCCGGGTCGTAGTAATCGTTGAACGAGAACGAATGCCGCGAGGTGAGCCACGGGGCACGGGTGGCCACCCGGTCGTCCGCTCGTCGCACATCGAGCAAACCCATGCTCCAAGGCTAACGCGCAACCTGGTCATTGCCGGTAGTCTCCTTGCAACCGCCGAGGGGATACGGAGGTCGCGTGAGCCGTCCGACGCTGCAGCATCTGCAGATCGCCGAGCTCATTTCCCGGGCCGGCGGTGATCCGTGGGCGGTCGACGACAGTCTTCAGGCCGGCAGCCCCACCCAGATCAACTTCCTGGCCCAGGCGTTCCACTCCGCCGCCGGATCGGCCACCTCGGCCGAGGAAACCTTTGTCGCCGCCCAGCAGCACTTCGAGCAGTACAACCGGGAGAACGGCGAGCAACCGATCAACAACAGCGCCGAGGTGCAGCGAGTCAAAGACGGCCTGCATGCCACCAACCAGCAGCTCGGCCAGATCGCTGCCGACCTGGAGACCATCGCCGCGGCCCTGGCCCAGGCCCGCGCCGCCTCGCAGGCCAACATCACCGCGCTCAACGCCAACCTGCTCGTCCTCGACGCCCGGATCGGCGTGTACCTGCAGCAGGAGAATCAGGGCTACGACCACGACGCGGACATCGCCGCGTGCCGCCAGTTGGCCGAGGACGATACCGCGACCGCGCTGCACAACGCGACGGTCATCCGCAACGGCTACTCCAAAACCCTGCAACAGGCCTTGACGAATCTGCGGGTACGAGACGGCTACGACCCCGACGCGCAGCTGCGCAAGTTCGACGCGGACGCGCCGGCGCCCCCGGGCCCCGTGCCCGACGATCCCACGCAGTTCAACGACTACTGGAACAGCCTGACCCCGGGGCAGAAGGATTGGCTCTACAGCCAAGACCACAACATCGGCAACCATCCGGGCATGCCCTGCGATCCGCCGGATCATTTGGGCTACGACCACTACAACAAGCTGCATCTGGCTGACGAACTCAGCCGGGCGCAGGGCGCCGCCGCGCAGGCCGATGCGCTGCGCAACCAGCATCCGGACTGGGCTGCCGGCAACAACATTCCGCACCCCAATGAGCCGGGCGCGATTTTCGATGACCGCGTCGCCTACGAGAACTGGCAACGGCAATACGACGCAGCCCGGGACGGTTCGAAGTACCTGGACGACCTCAAGGCCGTCGACGCCGCGGTCAGTGCCAGTCCAGACCGCAAGTTGATGCTGCTGGACACCCAGAGCGGTACGCAGGCCCGCGCGGCCATTGCGGTCGGTGATCCGGACAAGGCCACCCATGTCTCGGTCACCGCGCCCGGGCTGAACACCACGGTGCACGGAGGCATCGGGAACATGACCGAAGAAGCAACCAACCTCAGACGGGAAGCACTGCGGCAATTGCGGTTCGAGCCGGGACACGAGAGCGATACCGTCTCGACGATCGCCTGGATCGGGTACGACCCCCCACAGGTTCCCGGCTTCGACGACAAGACCGCATCGCTGGCCGGACTCTGGGGAGTCACCCACGACGACCTCGCCAGAGCCGGCGCCCACGATCTGGCTCGCTTCTACGACGGGATTCAAGCCTCGCACCTGGGGGGCCCCGCCGATCTCACCGCGATCGGGCACTCCTACGGGTCGCTGACCACCGGACTGGCATTGCAGGAGCCCGGCGATCACGGGGTGTCGCGGGCGCTGTTCTACGGATCTCCCGGAATCGAGGCGTCCACGCCCGGCGACCTGCACCTGCAGCATGGTCAGGTGTTCGCCATGGAAGCCCCCGACGACAAGATCCAATGGGTCTACGACGCCAGAGCGGTCGGCCAGGGCATTCCGATCATCGGCACCTACCTCAACAACGAGCTCGGCGACTTCGGGCCCAACCCGGCCACCAACCCCGAATTCACCCGCTTGGCTACCGGGCCCTCCACGGTGACCGACGGCCACGGTGGCACGATCACCCTGCAAGAGGCCCACGGGCACAGTGACTACCCGCGCTTCCCCGACGGCGGAGGCCTGCGGACGACCAACTACAACATCGCCGCGGTCCTGGCCGGCCTGGGCGACAAGGCGGTTCAAGGAAATTGAAGTTGCACGAAGTGTCCCCACCCCAGCCGCGACGATGCCGGTTCGCTGTCTTGGCCATCGTCGCACTAACCGCAGGATGTCACGTGTCCCAACCGCATGAACCCACGCCGTCCAGCGTCGCTGCCGAGGCCTTGGCTGTTCTCAAGTCGTTGCCGTCGTTTGAGGACACTCAAACTCAGGTAGCCGCCACGATGAATGAAATAACCTCCGCCGCAAAACAACTCATCCCATCCATCGTCTGGGAGACCCTGGACGAGGGAGATGGCGGAAATTGCGAGCGGCCATACGAGCAAACCGGCGGTAAGCGTTACTTCCTGCCGGACGCGGTTGCCCGGGATGTCGCGGTGTCAGAGCAGGCCTGGGCCAAGCTCGAACAGGCCGCCAAGTCGGCGGCCGCCAAGCTGGACGCCACCGAGGTTCAGGTGATGCAGAACCAGCCGGGCAATCACGATGTCGGCTTCTACGGTCCCACCGGTCTTTTCATCAAAGTCGGTTACCGCGGCAACCTCGTGGTCTCCGGCTACACCGGCTGCCGGCTGCCGCAGGACAAGAAGTAACCGCCTACCAGTCCGACTCGTCGTAGGTGATGACGCCGCGGATGTTCTTGCCGTCGACCATGTCCTGGTAGCCGGTGTTGATGTCCTCGAGCTTGTAAGTCGTGGTGATCATCTCGTCGATCTTGAGCAGCCCGGACTTGTACAGGCCCACCAGCTTGGGGGTCTCGATGTGTGAGCTGCCGCCGCCGAAGATGTTGCCCTTCAACGTCTTCTGCAACATGGTGAACAGGAACAGGTTCAGCTTGACGTCAGCGTCGACCATCGAGCCCATGCCGGTGACCACGCAGGTTCCGGTCTTGGCGGTCAGGATGAGCGCCTCTTCGATGTACTCGCCCTTCATGTCGCCGACGGCGATGATCACCTTGTCGGCCATCAGGCCCCAGGTCTCCTCCATGACGGGCATGATCGCCTCGGCCATGGACGGGTAGACGTGGGTGGCGCCGAACTTGACCGCCTGGTCACGCTTGAAGGGGACCGGGTCGATCGCGATGACGCGGCGTGCCCCGGAGAGCACCGCGCCCTGCAGGGCGCTCATGCCGATACCGCCGACACCGATGATGATCACGGTCTCGCCGGGCTTGACCTCGGCGACGTTGGTGGCCGAACCGAACCCGGTGGGTACCGCGCAGCCCATGATGGCCGCGGTCTCGAACGGCACGTCCTTGTCGATCTTGACCACGGAGTCCTGGTGCACGGTCATGTAGGGCGAGAACGTGCCGAGCAGGTTCATCGCGGAGACCTCGTGCGAACCGGCGTGGATCCGGTTGGTGCCGTCGGCGATGGCCTTGCCGCCCAGCAGTACGGCCCCGCGGTCGCACAGCGAGCGGAAGCCCTTCATACACGGCGGACAATTGCCGCAGGCCGGGATGAAGGCCATCACGACGTGGTCGCCCTCTTCCAGGCCGGTGACGCCCTTGCCGACCTTGGTGATGACGCCGGCGCCCTCGTGGCCGCCCAGCGCGGGCAGGGCCATCGGGGTGGCTCCGGTGGTCAGGTGGTAGTCGGAGTGGCACATCCCCGCGGCGTGCATCCGGACCTGGACTTCGCCTTCAACGGGGTCGCCCAACTCGATCTCGTCGACCCGCCACGGCGAGTTCAGCTCCCACAACAATGCGCCCTTGGTCTTCATGACCGGCCATCATAGAACACGTTTCAGAAGCTGGCCCGACGGGTGCTCTTACCTGGGAAAATGCTGTCTTAGCTGGTCTTGTGCGGAATGCCCACGGACAGGCCTCCGTCGATGACCAGATCGGACCCGGTCATGTAGGAGGACTCGTCGGAGGCCAGGAAAACCACCGCGGTGGACACTTCCGCGGACTTGGCGCCCCGGCCCAGCGGAATCTGCAGGGAGTCGTCGGGGATCGCGATCGTCATCCGAGTGCGGATCAGGCCGGGCAGCACACTGTTGATCCGGATGTTGTGCGGTGCAAGTTCCACGGCGGCGGCCTTGGCCAGCCCACGTACGCCCCACTTGGAGGCGACGTAGCCGTACAGGCCGGCGGTGCCGCGCATCCCTTCCACCGAGGAGATGTTGATGATGGAACCGCCGCCGGCGGCCTTCATCGGGGCGACGGCGGCGTGCATGCCCAGCATGGTTCCGGTCAGGTTGACGTCGAGAACCTGCTGCCACGCGGCCGCGTCGAAGTTCTCCAGGGTGTTGTACTTGGCGATTCCCGCGTTGTTCACCAACACGTTGAGGCCGCCGAAGGCATCGACCGCGGTCGCCACGGCCGTTTGCCATTGCTCGGCCTGGGTGACGTCGAGGCGGACGAACCGGGCGGTGTCGGCCCCCAGCTCATCGGCGAGTTTGCTGCCCTCGTCCTCCAGTACGTCGGCGATCACGATCCTGGCGCCCTCGGCGGCCAGCGCCCGGGTGTGTGCCGCGCCCATGCCCCGCGCCCCGCCGCTGATCAGCGCAACTTTGCCTTCGACTCGTCCCATGGCTGGCGAGGTTACCTGGGCGGACTCTTTGCCCGTTACGCTGCCCTGATGGCATCTCCCAGTTTCGGGACCCGCACCGAGCGAACCTTTGAAGGCGTGCGCGGGGTTCCGATCGTCTACGACACCTGGACGCCCGACGCGCGGCCGCGCGCCGTGGTGGTGCTGTCGCACGGCTTCGGCGAACATGCCCGTCGCTACGACCACGTCGCACAGCGGTTCGCTGCCGCGGGGTTGGTGACCTATGCGCTGGACCACCGCGGACACGGCCGCTCGGGCGGCAAGCGGGTGCTGTGCCGCAACATCGCGGAATACACCGGTGACTTCCACACGCTGGCGGGTATCGCTGCCCGCGAGCACCCCGGGCTGCCGCGCGTGGTGCTCGGGCACAGCATGGGTGGGGCGATCGTGTTCAGCTACGGCGTCGACCGTCCCGACGACTACCAGCTGATGGTGTTGTCCGGACCCGCGGTGGCCATGACCGACACGGTGTCGCCGGGGTTGGCGTTCGTCGCGAAGGCGGTGGGCGCTGTCGCGCCGAGCCTGCCGGTGGAGAAACTCGACAGTGCGCTGGTCTCGCGCGACCCGGCGGTGGTGGTCGCCTACAACGAGGATCCCCTGGTGCACCACGGTCTGGTGCCGGCCGGGGTGGCGCGGGCGCTGATGAAGGTCGGCGAGACCATGCCGACGCGGGCGCAGGCACTGACGGTGCCGCTGCTGGTGGTGCACGGCGCTGACGACGGTCTGGTGCCTGCCGAGGGAAGCAGGCGGCTGGTGGAGTGCGTCGGTTCGAACGATGTGCGGTTGACCGTTTACCCGGGGCTTTACCACGAGGTGTTCAACGAGCCCGAGCGTGCGCAGGTGCTCGACGACGTGGTGGGCTGGATCGACGCGCACCTGTGAGTTGCTGGCGGCGCGGTGTCGCCGATGTCGGTTAGCGTGGCGGCCATGAGCACCGACGACGAGGCAGAGCGCAGCGATGCTGAGGGGCGGCGGCAGTGAGCACCGACGACAAGATGTTGGCGCGGATCGCCGCACTGTTGCGCCAGGCCGAGGGCACCGACAACGCCCACGAAGCCGACGCCTTCATGGCGGCGGCGCAACGGCTGGCCACCGCGACCTCTATCGACCTGGCGGTGGCTCGCGCGCATTCAGCCACCCGGACGGCGGCCACCGCGCCGGTGCAGCGCACCATCACCATCGGCGAGCCCGGCGCCCGGGGGCTGCGCACCTATGTGCAGCTGTTCGTGGGGATCGCCGCGGCCAACGACGTGCGCTGCGACGTGGCGACCAACTCGACCTATGTCTACGCCTACGGATTCGCCGAGGACATCGACGCCACCCATGCGCTCTATGCCAGCCTGGTCGTTCAGATGGTCCGGGCCTCGGACGCCTATATCGCCACCGGTGCGCACCGCCCTACCCCGACCATCACCGCTCGGCTGAACTTCCATCTGGCATTCGGCGCTCGGGTGGGCCAGCGACTCGCCGAGGCCCGCGACGAGACCCGACGCGCGGCCGAGAAGGACCGGAGCCGGCCCCCGGGCACCGCGATTGCGTTGCGCAACAAGGAGGTCGAGCTTCACGACTTCTACCGTGGTAACTCCAAGGCGCGGGGCACCTGGCGGGCCACCCGGGCATCCGCGGGGTATTCGTCTGCGGCACGACGCGCCGGGGACCGGGCTGGGCGCAACGCCCGGCTGGGCGAGAATGCCGAGCTGTCGGGGGCGCGGTCCGCGCTGGAGCGGTGAGCGCGGGAACATTGAGTGACGGCGCTTCCGAGCGCGACGGTCAGCGCGCCAAGGTCTACGCCGCGGAGGTCTTCGTCCGCACCTTGTTCGACCGCGCTGCCGAGAGCGGCAGGCGCAGCGTGGAGTTCTTCGGCACCGAACTGACGTTGCCGCCCGAGGCCCGCTTCGGTTCGGTGGCCGCCGTCCGGCGCTACGTCGATGACGTGATGGCGTTGTCGACGGTGCGCGCCCGGTGGCCGGATGCTTCTGCGCTGAGCGTGCGCGCGCGCCGGGGAACCGCGGCGGCGCACTACGAAAGGCTTGGTGCGGCAGGCGTTATCGCCGTACCGGATCAGCGCGGCGTGGACTGGGCGTTGCGGGAACTGGTGGTGCTGCATGAGATTGCGCACCATCTGTGTGACGCGCGACCGCCGCACGGCCCGGAATTCGTCGCGACATTCTGCGAGCTGGCCGAAATCGTGATGGGTCCGGAGCTGGGCTATGTGCTGCGGGTGGTGTTCGCCAAAGAGGGTGTGCGGTGACGTGCGCTCTGGTGCGGTGTCGGTCATGATCTGACGATGGCGAGTAGCGCGGGTGCGCCGTGAGTCGTCCGAGCCTGCAGCATCTCGGGCTCGGTGACCTTGTTGCCGCCGCGGGCGGTGATCCGTGGGCCGTTGACGACGGCGTGCAGGCCGGCAGCCCCGCCCAGATCAACTTCCTGGCGCAGGCGTTTCATTCGGCGGCCGGCTCGTCCACCGCGGCCGAGGAAGCCTTCCGCACCGCCCAGCAGCACTTCGAGCAGTACAACCGCGAGAACGGCGAGCAGCCGATCAACAACAGCGCCGAGGTGCAACGGGTCAAGGACGGCCTGCGCGCCTCCAACCAGCAGCTCGGCCAGATCGCAGCCGACTTGGAGACCATCGCCGCCGCCCTGGCCCAGGCCCGGCAGCGCTGCGATGAGCAGATCGAGGCGCTCAATGCGAATCTGCGGGGCTACGACGAGTATCTGGCTGACTACAACACCCACTACTTGGCGTATACGTTGCACGGCGACGACGTTGATGGCCTGATCGAAAAGTGTTGGGACGGTGCGATAACCGACACACGGACGGTCCTGTCAAACGTCACGCTCATCCGCGGCGGCTATGCCAAGGTGCTGCAGTCTGCGCTGACGAACCTGCGGGTCAAGGATGGCTACGACCCCGGTGTCGTGGCACGCAGCTTCGAGGCCGACCGCGACGTGCCGGCAGACGGCGTGCCCGCTGCGCCGGTGCCGTTGAACCCCGCGGATGTGGAGAGTTTCAAGGTCTTGGCTCGGGACATCCTGGCCAACGACGGAGTTCCGCCAGATCAGATCGAAGCGCGCATCAACGCAGCGGTGCTGCAGGCCCAACAGCCGCTATCGCGCTACGTTGCCCCCGAGTCGCAGCGGCGGGCGCCGTTGGGGTTCGGCGATGGCTTCGGGGAACGTTGGCGAACCACCGAAGAGGCCGTCAAGAACCTGCTCGGGCAGGGCGGACCAGGCGCCCCCGGCGTCCTGGAATCGTGGGGTGGCCTGGCCAAGGGGCTCGGTGACTCCTTCCTCAACCCGGTCGGCGCGGGTGTCGCCCAAGTCAAAGACGCCCTGAATGCGCCCAGTCCCGCATACTTTCTGGGCGAGAAGGCTTTCGATGTCAGTTCGGCCGCAGTGACCCTTCCCTTTGGCGCGGAGGGAGCAATAGTCCGTGCGGGGCTGCCCGCCGAAGTTCTGACCGAGGGCGGTGCGCCGGCGGCTGTTCTGCGGGGCTGGAATCCGACCGGCGGTCTGTCGTGGCAAGAATTTGAGGCCAGCTTCGGCAGGCCTGAAACCCGGGTCTGGCCTGAAAACGGCGGGTTCCCGGCGGGCTATATTCCGCAGCCCGCACAGTTGACTGAAGGTACGATTATCGACAGGTTCGGTACTGAATGGGGCCACTACCTCTCGCCAGACGGCACACCATTTGCGGACCGGTCTTTGGCGCCGGAATCGGTCGGTTCGGACTACAATCGATATATTGTCACCGGGAAACCATTGCCTGACGGCTGGGAAATAGTGCAAGGGCCAGTTGAGCCTTACTACGGACAGGCGCCATCGCCAAATGCGACGCAATATGTAATCACTGCGCCCGACGGCATCCGGCCATCCGTGTGGGAGCTCGTAAGACGAGGGGTTCTCGATGAGTATGGACCGCCCTTTGGACGATAAATCCAACGCGCTCCAGGTGGAGATCGATCAACTGTCGGAAGCCCTAGGTGCCCGGTCCATGCCTGTCGGGCTACGGACCAATGACGGGCTCAATATCTTCGTCGACGAGGATGGCTCCTACCACTTCACCTTCTACGAGCGGGGAAAACTTGGATTCGACCGGGTGGGAAGTCTCGATGACCTACTTTATTGGTACTGCGCAGGTATCGTCTCGCGACAAGCATCTAGGGAAGTCGGTGACCGTCGAGAGCGTTTCAGGTATGAATACGAGGTGCTAAGCGAATTCAATGTCGGCTGGGCGAAGAGAAATGTCCGTGAGACCGCGGCCCTCTTCCGCAACGGGCAACCGCAGGACATTGCGCTACTTCCAGACATCGGCGAACCCTTGTGACGATCTGCGTCTGTTCTGTCATGGCCTCAGCAGACCAGGTGGTGTAGACCAAGAAGAGGCGCCGGTGACGCACAACGGTCGAGGTTGTGCGTCACCGGCGCCGTCTGTCGTCAGCTGCTGACGGGTACCAGTTCGTCGCCGCAGGTGCAGCGGTAGCTCACGTTCGCTCCGGAGCAGTGGCACGCAGTCTCGATACGCACCCGGCATCCACAGCCGTCGTGGCCGCACGTCAGTACGGTCCCATCCTCGTAGTTCGCCATGTGTCACACCTTCCTCTGTGATCCCCCAGCGGGCGCCGGGTCCTCTGACTATATACCCCATAGGGGTATAGGGTAAAGAAAATTCGGGAGCCGGAAGCGCGATCGCGGGCTAGCCTGGGTGAAGTGACTGAAAAGCCCACGCCCCGCGATGTCGATGCCTTGCTGGACAACCTGTTCGCCGGAGAAGACCCGGCGTTGACAGCGGCGCTGGCCGCCAGCGACGATGCCGGTCTACCGCCCATCGCGGTCTCGGTACAACAGGGCAAGTTCCTGAATCTGCTGGCGACCGCGACCCGTGCCACCCGCATCCTGGAGATCGGCACGCTGGGTGGCTACAGCACCATCTGGCTGGCGCGCGCCGTCGGGCCGACTGGCTCGGTGGTGACGCTGGAGTACGAACCCACGCATGCCGAGGTGGCTCGGGGCAATCTGGACCGGGCCGGCGTCGGTGATCGTGTGCAGATTCGGGTGGGCGCCGCGCTGGACACCCTGCCCACGTTGACCGGCGAGCCGTTCGATCTGGTGTTCATCGACGCCGACAAGGAGAACAACGTCGGCTACCTGAACTGGGCCGTGCAGCTAAGCCGTCCGGGCTCGGTGATCGTGGTGGACAACGTGATCCGCGAGGGCGCGATCCTTCACCCGCGCTCGGATGACGCGACGGCGCGCGGTAGCCGGGACGTGTTGGAGCTGATGGGCAAACATCCGCGGTTGCGGGCCGCAGCGCTGCAGACAGTCGGGGCCAAGGGCTGGGACGGCTTCGCCCTGGCCATCGTCGACTAGCGGTGGCCGACCCCCGTCTTGCTGGCTAATTTTTCGTTGCTGGCGAACAGCGTCCGGGCGTAATCTTTCATCAGATGGATGGGTGCAGCTGGCACCAAACCGCCTGTTAAATAACAGAAAGGTTACGAAATGAGTACAGTCCATTCATCAATCGATCACCACCCTGATCTGTTAGCTCTGCGTGCACGGTACGAGCGCGCCGCCGAGTCGATGACTGCGCAGGGAACCTTCGGATTGACGCTGCTTGCGGCCGTCTACGGGGCGGTATCCCCGTGGGTCGTCGGATTCGACGCGACCACCAGGCTGACCATCACCAACCTGGTCGTCGGACTCTGCGTCGCCTTCCTCGCGTGCGGGATGGCGGCGGCACTGGATCGCATGCACGGGCTCGCCTGGGCCCTGCCGGTCTTCGGGGTGTGGTTCATCGCCTCGCCCTGGATCCTGATGCACGGATCGCCGAGCACCGAGATGATCTGGTCCAACGTGATCACCGGTGCGGTGTTGACGATCCTCGGCCTCAATGCCGCGTACTTCGGTATGCGGGCGCGCGGTGAGTCAGCCAGGCACGCCTGACGAACTCCCCGCGAGTGGTCCCCTCGCAGGCAGGTGGGCCCCAGGGGCCGCCGACGGTCAGCCGCAGACGGCGCCGTGGGCGGCGGAGCCCACCAGCTTGCGGTACTTGGCCAGCACGCCGGTGGTGTAACGCGGCGGTGGCGGGGTGAAACCCTGGGCGCGGGCGGCGAATTCGTCCGGATCCGCCACCACGTCCAGGGTCGCGTTGGCCACGTCGAGGCGGATCTTGTCGCCGTCACGCAGGAACGCGACCGGCCCGCCGTCCACCGCTTCGGGGGCGATGTGGCCGACGCACAGGCCGGTGGTACCGCCGGAGAACCGGCCGTCGGTCAGCAGCAGGACATCCTTGCCGAGGCCGGCGCCCTTGATGGCCCCGGTGATCGCCAGCATCTCGCGCATCCCGGGCCCGCCCTTGGGTCCCTCATAGCGGATCACCACGGCGTCGCCGGCGCTGATCGTGCCGTCTTCCAGCGCGTCCAGTGCTGCCCGCTCGCCGTCGAAAACCCGCGCAGTGCCTTCGAACACGTCGGTGTCGAAGCCCGCCGACTTGACCACCGCACCCTCCGGCGCCAGGGTGCCGCGCAGAATGGTGATGCCACCGGTCGGGTGAATCGGGTTGGTCAACGCGTGCAGCACCTTGCCGTCGACGACCGGGGGATTGAGCTCGGCGATGTTCTCCGCCATCGTCTTTCCGGTGACGGTCAGGCAGTCGCCGTGCAGCAGACCGGCTTCCAGCAGGGTCTTCAGCATGACCGGCACGCCGCCGATCTTGTCGATGTCGTACATGACGTGCGCCCCGAACGGCTTGACGTCCGCCAGGTGCGGCACCTTGGCGCCCACCCGGGAGAAGTCGGCCAGGGTCAGATCCACCTCGGCCTCGCGGGCGATCGCCAGCAGGTGCAGCACCGCGTTGGTCGATCCGCCGAACGCCATCACCACCGCGATCGCGTTCTCGAACGCCTCTTTGGTCAAGATGTCGCGGGCCGTGATGCCCCGGCGCAGCAACTCCACCACCGCCTGGCCGCTGGCGCGGGCATACCCGTCGCGGCGCCGGTCGATCGCCGGCGGCGAGGCGCTGCCCGGCAGCGACATACCCAGTGCCTCAGCCGCACTGGCCATGGTGTTGGCGGTGTACATGCCGCCGCAGGCGCCCTCGCCGGGACAGATCGAGCGCTCGATGATGTCGACGTCCTCTTGGGACATCAGTCCGCGCGAACAGGCGCCGACCGCCTCGAACGCGTCGATGATCGTCACCTCGCGCTCGGTGCCGTCGGACAATTTTGCGTAGCCCGGCATGGTCGAGCCCGCGTAGAGGAAGACCGAGGCCAGGTCGAGACGAGCCGCGGCCATCAGCATCCCGGGCAGCGACTTGTCGCAACCGGCCAGCAGCACCGAGCCGTCCAACCGCTCGGCGCACATCACGGTCTCCACGCTGTCGGCGATGACTTCGCGCGAGACCAGCGAGAAGTGCATGCCCTCATGGCCCATCGAGATGCCGTCGGAGACCGAGATGGTGCCGAATTCCAGCGGGTAACCGCTGGCTTCCAGGACGCCCTCTTTGGCGGCCTTGGCCAACCGGTCCAGCGACAGGTTGCAGGGGGTGATCTCGTTCCACGACGAGGCCACACCGATCTGGGGCTTGGCGAAGTCGTCGTCGCCCATGCCGACCGCCCGCAACATGCCGCGGGCGGCGGTCTTCTCCAGGCCGTCGGTGACGTCACGACTGCGCGGTTTGATATCGACGGACGCCCCGGCGGCGTCGGTGCTCGGCGAATTCACCAGCTCAGTATGCCGGTAGGGCTGGACCGGGCCAAACGAATAAATACCCCGCGGGGGTATGCGTTAAGGTGGGCGCATGAGATCGGTCCCCACCGTCGTCGTCGCGGCCATAGTCAGCATTGCCGCCGGCGGTTGCCAGCACGCGCCCACCCCGGCGCCCGAAGCGTCGACCAGCGCGGCAGGAATGAGCACCGGTAGTCCCGGCGACGTGAGGTTTCTGGAAGACATCGTGATCCACCACCAGCAGTCCTTGGAGCTGGCGGCCATGGTGTACAGCCAGAGCGGCGACCCGGCGCTGGTGGCGTTCGCCGACCAGAGTGCAGCCCAGCAACGCACCGAGCTGCAGGGTTGCCAGGCGCAGCTGCTGCAGTGGGAGGTCCCCGGCGGGAGCCCCGACCGCGACCACGCCGCGGACATTCCCGGCATGGTGGACACGGCCACCATCGACAAGCTGCGCACCTTGCGCGGCCCGGCATTCGACACGCTGTGGCTGCAAACGATGATCGCCCATCACCGCGGCGCGATCGCGATGGCGCAGAACCAGATTCAACACGGCAAGAGCCCGGAGGCGATCAGCATCGCGCAATCCCTCCTGCCGTTTCAGCAAGCCGAGATCAATCAGATGAACCGACTGTTGGGGGCGCCATGACCACCGAGGCTCCGGGGTACTCCCCGCGAAAAGACAACTACGCCAAACGGCTGCGTCGTATCGAAGGCCAGGTGCGCGGCATCGCCAAGATGATCGATGACGACAAGTACTGCATCGACGTCCTCACCCAGATCAGCGCGGTCAACAGCGCGCTGCGGTCGGTGGCGCTGAACCTGCTCGACGAACACCTCGCGCACTGCGTCAGCGGGGCCGTCGCAGCCGGTGGCGCTGAGGCCGACGCCAAACTCACCGAAGCCTCGGCGGCAATTGCGCGGTTGGTTCGTTCCTGACCCGCTCGCCGTTACCATGTGAGCCGGCAGTTACCGGGAGCGCCATGCGCCACACACCCCTCGACGCTGCCCCCAACACATGACTGTCGAAACCGGAAATGCCCGATTGCGGCCGTGGACACCACAGACCACGGCGCGGTTGGCGATCCTGTCCGCCGCGGCCTTCATCTACGCCACCGCCGAGATCCTGCCGGTAGGCGCGCTGCCCGCGATCTCGGCCGGTCTGAACGTCAGCGAAGCGCTGGTCGGGACGTTGCTGGCCTGGTATGCGGTGGTGGCAGCGGCGACAACGCTTCCGCTGGTGCGCTGGACCGCGTTCTGGCCGCGCCGCCGGGTGCTGCTGCTCACGCTGGTCTGCCTGACCGCTTCACAGGTGATTTCGGCGCTGGCGCCCAACTTCGCCGTGCTGGCCGGCGGCCGGGCGCTGTGCGCCGTCACGCACGGCCTGATGTGGTCGGTGCTGGCGCCCATCGCCACCCGGTTGGTGCCCCCCAGCCATTCGGGCCGCGCGACGACGGCGATCTATGTCGGCACCAGCCTCGCGCTGGTGGTCGGCATCCCGCTGACGTCGGCGATGAGTCTGCTGTGGGGGTGGCGGTTGGCGGTAGTGGTGATCACGGTGGCGGCGGCGGCCATCACCCTGGCCGCCCGCATAGCGCTGCCGCCCCTGGTGCTCACCACCGATCAGCTGGCGCTGGTCGGAAACCATCACCACCGCAACGGGCGACTGGTGGCGGTGAGCACGCTGATGCTGATCGCCGTCACCGGGCATTTCATCTCCTACACCTTCATCGCGGTGATCATCGGTGATGTGGTCGGTGTGCCGGGCGCCCGCCTGGCGTGGTTGCTGGCCGCATTCGGTGCCGCCGGGTTGATCGCGATGCCGCTGTTGGCCCGGCCGGTCGACCATCGGCCCAAGCTGGTCACCGGCGGCTGCATGGCCGCGATGTCGGCGGCGTTCGTCGTCCTGGCGGCGCTGTCCATCGGCGGGCATCACACCACCGGCACGACGGTGGCGGGCGCGGGCGCGATCGTACTGTGGGGGGCAATGGCGATGGCAGTGTCGCCGATGCTGCAGTCGGCGGCCATGCGCACCGCGCCCGACGATCCCGACGGTGCGTCGGGGCTGTACGTGACGGCGTTTCAGGTCGGCATCACCGGCGGCTCGCTGGCCGGCGGGCTGCTGTTCGAGCGGGCCGGGACCTCGGCCATGCTGGCGGCCTCGGCACTGCTGGTCGGTGTCGCCGCGGTCGGCATCGCGGCCAGTAAACGCCTGTTCGTAGTTCCCTGAAGCTTTTGCAGCGGTAACGTTCGCCACTTCGCCGGCCGTCAAAAGGCCAGTTCAAGACCATCGTCTAACACGTGTTGCGTCGTATGTCGCCCGTTTGGAGAGTTAGCTGGAGACCATCCTGTGAGACACTGGAGATCAAGATCGTGACCGGAGGTAGGTAGATGTCGGGATGGAAGCTTGCGCAACTCGGCGCGTGGCTCAGCACCGCTGGTTTGGCCGTCAGTCTCACGCTCGGTTGCGGAACAGCACTGGCCGAGGTCCCGGCCCGCTCGAACAGCAGCCCGCCGGCCAGCGAGCCGCCGGTGATGCCGACCTGAAACGCCGTCACGTACAGCCCCGACGCACCGTCGGGATCGTCGGGCGCGGTGCGCATGGCCGCCGACTGCAGCATCGGCGACACTGCCATCGCCATTGCCCCCCACAGTACGATCGCGCCCGCGCCCGCCACCGTCGTG